>CALAJP010000224.1 GCA_937922815.1 uncultured Saprospiraceae bacterium | reverse complement strand
AAAAATAGTACTTCGGATAAAGTGAAATCTTGGGCAGCTTCGTTTATGAGTATCAATAATTGTGAAAGTTGCGAAGGAAAACGACTTCGTAAAGAATCTCTCCATTTTAAATTGGCGAATCAAAATATTGCTGATTTAACTGAATTGGATTTAGACGAATTATTCAAACAATTGAAAATCATAGAATCTTCTTTTTCGGAAAGAGAATTAATGGTTGGGGCGGATTTGATTAAAGAATTGAAACTTAGAGTTCAGTTTTTGTTAAATGTTGGTTTAGATTATTTGAATTTGAATAGACCTGCTAATACACTTTCGGGAGGAGAAAGTCAACGTATTCGTTTGGCTACCCAAATTGGCTCAAAACTAACAGGAATTACTTATATTCTTGATGAGCCGAGTATTGGGTTACACCCCAGAGATAACGCACGTTTGATAGCTGCTTTGAAAGAATTAGTGGCGATTGGAAATACGGTTTTAGTGGTAGAGCATGACAAGGAAATTATGATGGCGGCTGATTATTTGGTGGATATTGGACCGGGAGCAGGCTTGAAAGGAGGTATGGTTGTGGCACAAGGAAAACCCGATGAATTATTATCAATAGAATCTACCACAGCCCAATATTTATCAGGCAAAAAACAAATTCCAATTCCATCAAAAAGAAGAAAAGGAAGTGGCGAATTTATTGAATTGAAAGGAGCAACAGGACATAATTTAAATAAAGTAAACCTCAAAATTCCGATAGGAACAATAACTTGTGTTACTGGGGTTTCGGGAAGTGGAAAATCTTCATTAATTAACGGGACGTTGTATCCTATTTTGATGAACGAATATTATAAATCTAATCGTAAACCACTGCCTTATAAATCAGTTTCAGGTTTAGAACATTTAGATAAAATAATCGAAATAGACCAATCTCCAATCGGTAGAACACCTCGTTCTAATCCTGCAACTTATACAAAACTGTTTGGAGAAATTCGAAAATTGTTTTCTGAAATTCCCGAATCAAAAATTCGAGGCTACAAAATTGGACGTTTCTCGTTTAATGTGAAAGGAGGAAGATGCGAAATGTGTGAAGGGAGTGGAAAACGAACGATAGAAATGAATTTCCTACCCGATGTTTATGTGAAATGCGAACGTTGTCAGGGACGTAGGTATAATCGGGAAACATTAGAGATTTTATATAAAGGAAAAAGTATCAGTGATGTTTTGGACATGACGGTAGAAGAGGCGGTTCCGTTTTTTGAGGCTGTTCCTAAAATAAATCGAAAATTAAAAACTTTACAATCGGTCGGTTTGGGTTATATTACACTTGGGCAAAGTGCCGTAACCCTTTCAGGGGGTGAAGCTCAACGGGTAAAATTAGCAGAAGAACTATCGAAAAGAGATACGGGTAAAACGATTTATATATTGGATGAACCGACTACGGGACTTCATTTTGAAGATGTTCAACACTTGATAAATGTTCTTCAAAAATTAGCAGACAAAGGAAATACTTTAGTTATTATTGAACATGATATGGATATTGTGAAAATAGCAGACCATATTATTGATATAGGTCCTGAAGGAGGAAAAGGAGGCGGAACGATAATTACTGAGGGAACACCCGAAAAAGTAGCTCGCTCCAAAAAGAGTTATACTGCACAATTCTTGAAAAAAGAACTAAATAGGAGTTAAATTTGGATGATTAGATAGACGTAAATCATGCGGAAAACAATAAACACACTAATGCAAGCCTATCTTGGGTATAGATTTAATAAAATTCAAGATCAGATAAATGATGCTAAAACGATTCAATTGTTTTGGCTCAACCATATATTGTCAGTTGGTGCCAATGCCAATTATGCTAAAGCCGTGCAATCGCATAAGATTAAAAATTACGAAGATTTTCAGTCCGCATTTCCTATTGTTCAATACGAAGATATTTTTCCAAGTATTCAAAAAATGATGCACGGAGCCAAAAACGAACTTTGGACTGGAAATATAAAATGGTATTCCAAATCGAGTGGCACTTCTAATGGAAAGAGCAAATATATTCCTCTTTCGGCAGAAAATATCGTTAAAAATCACATCAAAGGCACTTGGGATACGATGTGTTGCCAATATAACCGAAGACCCAATTCAACTATGTTTCAGCATAAAACCTTACTGATGGGAGGTTGTATTGAGGAATTTGAACCCAATCCCAATATCCAGATTGGAGACATTTCGGCTGTGATGATAAAACACATGCCTTTTGTTGCCAGACCATTTTTTACGCCATCGTTTGAATTAGCGTTAGAGAAAAATTGGGATTATAAAATTGATGAAATGGCCCGCCAACTCATCAAAGAACCCGATATGGTTATGTTGGGTGGAGTTCCGACTTGGACGTTGGTCTTGTTGAAAAAGATAATGAATTTGGCACAAACAGACAATCTTCTTGATATTTGGCCAAAATTAACGGCCTATTCTCATGGCGGGGTGAATTTTGCTCCTTATCGGAAACAATTTGAAGCGATTATCCCAAAACCTGATTTTGATTATGTAAACATTTATAATTCATCGGAAGGGTTTTTTGGGGTACAAGATGATTTGTCTATTGATGCGATGCTTTTGTTATTGAATAGTGGTGTTTTTTATGAATTTATTCCAATGGCTGATTGGACGAAAGGTAAAAGAGAAGCGATTCCTTTGTGGGAAACGGAAGTAGGGGTGAATTATGTGTTGGTCGTGACGAACAATTCAGGGCTTTGGCGATATGTTGTTGGAGATACGATTCAGTTTGTGAGCAAAAGACCTCCTCGGTTTCAAATTACAGGCCGAGTGAGTCAATTTATTAATGTTTTTGGAGAAGAATTAATGGTTCATAATACAGATAAAGCATTGGAATTACTTTGTGAAAAACATAATTTAGAAGTGATAGAATACACAGTTGCACCGGTATGGATGACTGCCAAAAATAAAGGAGGGCACGAGTGGGCTGTTGCGTTTGAAAAATCACCCAAAGATTTTCGAAAAATAGAAAAGGAATTAGACGCTATACTTCAAGAATTAAACTCTGATTATCAAGCTAAACGTTTTGGAAATTTAGCTTTGAATCCATTAAAACTAAACGTTGTGCCTAAAAATACTTTCGAGGAATGGCAAAGAAGGGAGAAGAGATACGGAGGACAAAATAAAATTATGCGTTTGTCGAATGATAGAATTTTCTTAGAATCTTTGTTAGCCATTGCTAATGAAAAATGTTCCACTTATTAAATTAAAAACAACTTGTTCAAATATCTTTTAACACGATTATTAATGTTGATTCCTTTGGTTTTAGGTTCAATAATGGTGTTATTTATATTGCAAAATAGTCTCCCCAACAAGGGGCTTCCATGTCAGGTGGATTTGTTAGAACAAGAAGATTATGAAAATGAATTTTGTGAAAAATATTTAGCTAGACATGGTTATAATTTACCCACTTTTTATTTCACAATTACGACCAAAGCCTTTCCTAAAGAATATTATTATTTGCCTGTTTCTGTAAGAGATGAATTTGCAAAAACCTTTATTACTTCAGGAAAAGATGCAAATATTGCGTTGAAGTATTATTTCAAAAAAGGTAAATTTCCTTCGGAATCCGAAATTGGTAAAATCAAAAATTTGAAGGATAAATATATTCCAACCATTTACTTTTTCAAAAGAGATAATAAGTTCAAAGTGTGGGCTGCCAATTTATTACAATTAGATTTTGGTTATTCTATTACAGACCAGAAAAAAGTGTCTTCTAAAATTTGGGCTGCCTTCAAAGTAACCTTTACCATCCATTTAATAGCTTTTATACTAATATTGGTATCTGTGTTCGTCAGCGGATATTTTGCGGTATTGAAGTTGAATAAACAGTGGTTAAAACGAATCAAAAACTTGTGCATTTTAATATTGAGTACTCCAAATTTAGTATTGACGGTTTTGATACAATTGTTTTTTGCCACTCCTTTTTTGAGTCCTTATTTGAATATATTTTCGGTTTTAGGTTGGAAGCCAATCAATGAATATGGCTTTTTTGTGTTTCTCTCAGCCTTGATATTACCGCTGTTTTGTATCGTTTTGCCCGAGATAGCTTATTTGTGGTTTCAGTTTGTAGAGAAAATTCAAAAATCATTACACGAACCTTTTTCGGTTTGGGTGAAAGAACAGGGACTATCACAAAAAGAAGGACTTTTAAAATATAACCTACCTTTTTCGGTATATCCGATGATACCGCTTATTAGAAATTATTTTATTTCATTGGTTCAAGGGGAATTAATAGTAGAATTGGTGTTTAATATTCCTGGAATGGGGCGATTATTTTACGATTCTTTATTGGTTTGGGATAAAGATATGATTGTTGCTTTTTTGATGATAACATTAGCGATGAGTCTAGTGGGATATTTAGTATCTGAAATCATTTTGTATAAATATAACCCGAATGTAAACTTTGATTGAAAATTTGGCGGTAGGTTAATTTGAGTATGATTTATTTGTAAAATAGGTCTTGTTGCCAAATTTTTTGAATTTAAAAATTATTTTTCCCAAAAAATGCAGAAACAGTATGTTTTAGAGACGAAAGGAATAAAAAAAATAATTTTTTTGCCTGAGGTTTTAGATTTAATGAAATTTATTTTTAATTTTCCACCCAGATAAGATATTTGATTTTTAAAAAGTTGAGTTACATGAAATTTCCTACGGAATTAAAATATACTAAAGATCACGAATGGATTGCTTTACATGAAGATGGAACGGCAACTGTTGGGATTACTGATTTTGCTCAGTCTGAATTGGGCGAATTGGTATATGTGGAAGTTGAAACGGTAGGCGAAACATTAGATAGAGACGAGGTTTTTGGAACTGTGGAAGCAGTGAAAACTACTTCTGAATTATTCATGCCTGTTTCGGGAGAAGTAATTGAATTTAATGAAAAAATTGATGAGAATGAAGGCGATGAGCCTGCACTTATTAATGAAGACCCTTACGGTGAGGGTTGGGTTATCAAAATCAAATTATCTAATACTGATGAAATAACAGAATTATTAGATGCAGAGGCTTATGAGAATTTAGTAAAATAATTTCTAAGTTCACACACCAAAAAATAAAACTACTGCATCTATGATAAAAAAGGAGAAAAAGTTCTTCTTAGTACCAATATTAATGACAGTCGTTGTGATTTTTCTTTCATTAGCAAATTTATCACAATTGGAAGTAGATTTAGTATTCGATTTTTCTGATAAACTCAAACACATCCTAGCTTACATGGTTCTTACCTTTTTGTACGGATGGGCTTTTATAAAAAGTCGATTTTATTCTATGAAAAAACTTTTACTAATCGTCTTGCTTTTATTTGTTCTAGGAACAAGTATAGAATTTTTGCAGGGAATGATGCGCAATGGTCGTCAATTTGAATACCTAGATATGCTGGCTAATACAGTAGGAATAGGTTTAGGAATGTGTATAACAATATTTATGAATAAATTAAATTACAAACATGGGTGAATTAGCTATTACCGGTTCGGGATTGGCGATGTCACTTGGTGCAATTGTCTTAATTGTTGGTGGTATCATCATCGGTCTTAAGTCAATGCTTTCAAGTGCCGGATCCAAAAACCTAGCCGAGAAGTACGACAGCAAGTCAGCCCAAAACGCCTTAGTCGGAAGAGCAAAATATAGAGATGTAGATGCTTTTCGTTGGTCAGGGACTGTTTTGAAACTGGGATTAGTAGTCTCATTGGCACTTGCGATTTTGGCTTTTAGTTGGACTGCCTATGAGGAAGTAGTCGATATTCCTGAAGATGCTCTAGTTATCGAAGAGGATATTGAGGTTGATATTCCTCGTACAGCAGAACCACCTCCGCCACCACCTCCACCGCCACCTCCAGTAATTGAGGAAGTGCCAGACGAGGAGATTACAGAAGAGGAAGCTCCTGTATTCGAAGATCAAACTATTGAAGAAGAAACTGTGGTTGAAGCTCCACCTGTGGTTGAAAAACCAAAGGCACCGCCACCGCCACCACCACCGCCACCACCGCCACCACCAGCTCAAGAGGAAATCTTTAAGGTTGTTGAACAAATGCCTAGATTCCCAGGTTGTGAAAACGAAGCTGATGATAAAGCGAAGAAAGCGTGTGCAACTAAAGCGATGCTTAAATTTGTTTACAAAAACATTAAGTATCCACCAATCGCTCGTGAAAACGGTATCGAAGGAACGGCAGTTGTTCGTTTTGTCGTTGACAAAGATGGTTCTATCAAAAACGCTGAGTTATTGAAAGATCCAGGAGCAGGAACAGGTGAAGAAGCAGTACGTGTAGTACAAAAAATGCCTAAATGGGTTCCTGGTCAACAAAGAGGAAGACCCGTACAAGTTTACTTTAACCTTCCTGTTAAATTTAGACTTGAGTGATTTTGCTAAAACTAATTGCTTAAAATATATAAAAGTGATTCTTCTCCGATAGGAGAGGAGTCACTTTTTTTGTAAGACTAAACACATCACGATAAAGGTGATTCTTGAAATTACTGTATATTCTCCTCTTTATTTCGTGAAATTTTAACCATCCTTCACACCAAAAACCTAAAAAATAGAATCTATTATATTGAAAGGAGGCCATTCTTTTTATTTCCAACCTACATAATCGAAGCAGGTAATTAACAATTACGATAGCTTCAACAATACACTTTTATTTATCAAATTAAAAATCTTAAAATGAGTGATTTAACAATTACTGGTTATGAGCTTGCTATGGCTGTCAGTGGAATTGGATTGGTTCTAATGGGAGGAATAATAGTAGGCAAAAAAATAATCGAAAAGAGAAAAGTCAATCAAAATACAAATGAAAAAACTTCATTTTCTATTGCTGGACGAACAAAATATAAGGAAGTAGACGTTTTTAGCTGGACAGGACCATTAACGAAATTAGGTTTAGCCGTTTCTTGTACTTTTTGTTTGTTGGCATTTAGTTGGACGAAATTCGATGACCCTGTTTTTATACCCGAAGGAGCAGATATATTGGAAGATATTATTGAAATTGATATCCCACGAACGGATATAATTCCACCACAACCGCCTCCTCCGCCACCACCTCCAGTGATTGAGGTTGTTGAAGATGAAGTCGTTGAAGATGTTCCTGAATTTATAGACCAAACAGTAGAAGCTGATACCCGAGTAGAAGTGGTAAAACCTGTTGTTACTGAGAAAAAAGAAGTTCCGCCACCGCCTCCACCTCCAATTATTGAAGAAACAGAAGAAGAAATATTTAAAGTGGTAGAGCAAATGCCCATGTTCAAAGGCTGTGAAAATGAAAAGGATAAAAAAGCAATGAAAACCTGTGCTACTCAAAAACTACTAAAATTCGTTTATAAAAACATCAAATATCCCGCTATTGCTCGTGAAAACGGTATTGAAGGAACAGCAGTTATCAATTTTGTGGTTGATAAAGATGGTTCTATAGAACAAGCTAAAATTTTGAAAAACCCAGGAGCAGGAACTGGAGAGGAAGCTTTAAGAGTTATTAATAAAATGCCCGATTGGAATCCTGGAATGCAAAGAGGAAAGGCTGTGAAAGTATATTTTAACCTCCCAATTAAATTTGCACTGCAATAAACCGATAATAAGAATGTTGGAAATATGATTCGATACGACTCTTTTACATATGGAAAGAGTCGTTCTTTTGTGTAATAATTTTATTACTTTCGTAATTCAATACTGACCAAGAAAATAATTATTTCCCATTTCTAATGACTACATTTTTAGCCCGAGTAACGCTATTTACCCTATCTATTTTAATTTTTATCAGCTTCTTTTCTTTCAAAGAACATCAAGTAGATTTGAATGATAATCAATCTTATCCACAGGACTATTTTGAAAATCCAGTTGCTTATGCTTTTAAATTATCAGGGACATTTGGAGAATTAAGACCGAATCATTTTCATGCAGGCTTGGATATAAAATCGCCTGATGGTGGCGTAGGGGCTCCAATATTGGCAGCAGCAGAAGGTTATATTTCACGAATTAAACGAAGTGCAACAGGGTACGGGAATGCTATTTACATGAATCACCCAAATGGATATACTACGGTTTATGCCCATTTGCATAGATTCAATGAAGATGTGGAGAAATTTATTTTGGAGCAACAGTATGCACAAGAGAGTGCCGAAATTGATATGATTTTGGATTCCATGTATTTCTCTTTTCAGCAAGGCGATAAAATAGGAGTTTTAGGAAATTCAGGTTCTTCATTTGGACCTCATTTACATTTTGAAATTAGAGAAACAAGCACCGAAACGCCACATAACCCGATGCTTTTTGGGATTGGTGTTTCTGATAATATTCCTCCGATAATTAAAAAAGTAAGGCTGTATGCTTTAGACGGAAATTATAACCAATTGTCTGCAAAATCATACAGTATAAAAAAGAGAGATAATAAGAACTTTTATATATCCGATACCTTGATGGTCGATGCGTGGAGAACAGGAATTGCTGTAAAAGCATTTGATAAATTGAACGGAGCTCCGAATTTAAATGGTATTTATCGACAAGAATTATGGGTGGATGGTGAAAAAATAGCTGCTTTCAAGATGGAGAAAATTAGCTTTGACGAAACTCGATATATTAACGCTCATACGGATTATAAATTGAGGGTGGAAAATAAAAGTTATTACCACAAAACTTTCCGAATGCCAGGCGATTCGTTACAGATTTATGATTTTGAAAAAGACAATGGAGCTGTCGAGTTGTTCCAGTCAAAAGCACGAAAGGTTGAAGTGAAAATATACGATTTTGCAGGAAATGAATCTATTCTTAGGTTTTTTGTAAAAAAGAAAGACACTCAAGATGATACGGATTTTCCTACTTTCAATTATTTATTACCCCATAACGAAGAAAGTTATATTAAAGCAGGAAATCTAGAAGCCCATTTTCAAGCAGGAACATTTTATGAAGATGCTAAGTTGAAGTTTGCTACTTCGACAGATTCGTCATTTGGTATTTTTTCTAAGGTTTATCATCTTGGAGAGTCAATTATTCCTGTTCACAAATATTTCCGATTGTCGTTGAGACCTTTTGAAAATTTGTCGGAAACGGAAAAAGAAAAGGCATTTATTGCATTTTGTGATAAAAACGGAAGAACCTATAATGCTGGAGGACAGTGGGAACAAAACACATTACAAACGAAATGTAGAAGTTTAGGGAATTATTGTATTGGAGTTGATAAGGTTTTACCAACCATTACAGCAGTTAAATTTGATAGAAATCTAAGTGATAATAGTTATTTCAGTTTCAAAATAGGGGATAATATTAGAGGAACAAGAGGCGTGAAATCATATTCTTACCGACCAACTATTGATGGAAAGTGGATTTTAATGACCTTAAATCCTAAAAAAGGGATTATTACCCACCATTTCAAAAATAGTAATATTGCTAAAGGAGAACATATTTTTAAGTTGGAAGTAACAGATGCAGTTGGAAATGTAAACGTTTACGAATCTAAGTTCAGACGTTAGAAGCGGTAGCATTTAGTGGAAGACTTTCTTTTTCGTTTGATTTTTAGCCTAGGCATTCTAAAGGAGCTTGATTTCTTTTTGCTTCGAGTTCTACTCACAGAAGAAGTACTTCGAGTAGAAGTTGATGTTTTCGTTGTGGTTTGATTTTTGACTTGAACAGGTGCAGAAATGACAGCTTCTTCTATTTTTTCTTCCTCTTTTTCTTGAACAATTTCAGAAGGTCTTTGAATAACGGTAGTTTTAATTTCAGAAGGGTCCTTAAATATAGACTGTTCTTTTTTTACGGGCGTTTCTGCCCCTTCAAAAATGATTTCTTCTTTATTTTCTGTTGCTAAGGTTTGTCCTAGAACAGAAAAATTTAAAATAAATGAAGAAAAAACTAACAATAAAAAACGCATAATTAATTTGTAAGCGTTATTAAAATGATGCAAGATAGAATATTTTGATGAGAAAGACCCAATTATAGCCATTCGCTAGGTTTAACGATTTTTTTCAATAAAAATTTACGTAAGTGAAGTATTTTTGTGTTTGATTGAGTCCAATGAAGTTGATTTGTGAATAATTGCTGACCTTTTGGATGTTTGAAATTTATAATCTTATTCATTTTTGTTGAAGTACGTTTTATGAAATTTAAAATATATTGGATTTATCTTACTGTTTTTTTAGGTGCTTGTGCTTCTATTACCAGCCTATCGGGGGGTGAAAAAGACGAGCAGCCTCCACAGGTAATAACTTCGAAATCAACCCCTAATTATCAAGTTCAATTTAATGAAAGAGAAATAATATTAGAATTTGATGAATGGGTGAAATTGGTTAGCGTCAAGCAACAAATGATAATTTCGCCTCAATTAGAATTTGACCCCATTGTAAAATTGAGAGGTAAAAAAGTGGTTTTTCAATTTGATGAAAGAGAAGTTTTAGAAGAAGGAGTTACGACCATTATTAATTTTGGTGATGCGATTCAAGACATAACTGAAAATAACCCTTACGAAGATGCGCTTTTTGTTTTTAGTACAGGAGATGAAATTGATTCATTAAGATTAGAAGGGGACGTCGTTTTGCCTGAAGGTGAAAAGTTAGAAAATGTTTGGGCAATGCTTTATAAAGACTTGCAAGATTCTGCTGCCTTGAATTCTGCTCCGTACTATTTATCCAAAGTATCTGAGGATGGAAAATATGAACTTAAGTATTTAGCTGAAGGAGAATATCAAGCCATTATTTTAGAAGACAAAAATTTTAATTTAAAATGGGATGCAGACGAAAAAATTGCTTTTGTTGATCAGCCAATTCTTATCAACGG
>CALAJP010000223.1 GCA_937922815.1 uncultured Saprospiraceae bacterium | reverse complement strand
GAGATTGACTGCATTATTAAATAATGAAAACAGCCAAATTGTAGCCAAATTAGAAAAAGGAAAGTCGAAAGTATTCGAATGGAATCAAAAACCATACGATAGACTCGTTGACCATATTGGCAAAATTCCTGTTATTCTTTTTGTTCCTGAGGATAGTAATTTGGTCACAGGAAGTGGAGAAGCAAGAAGGCAAAGTATGAATTACTTTCTGGCACAAATGGATAAGCAATACGCCTCTGCTTTAATGACTTTTAGACGGATATTAAAACAAAGAAATGCGATTCTCAAAGATGGTCAATCTAATATAAAACAGCTAAAAAGTATTCTGTCAATTTATAATCAGCAATTATTAGAACCTTCTGTTTACATTAACGAAGCAAGGGCAAAATTTACAGCACTCATTACTCCTTTTTTGATTGCCAACCACCAACATCTATCTGAAAATAAAGAAGAACCCACCATTGAATATAAATCAAAAATAAGTGCAGCGGATTTTATTCACCAAATGGAAAGAAAAACAGATTCTGACATTCAATATTGCCGTACTCAGTTTGGGATTCATCGAGATGATTTGGTTTTTAAATTAGACGGAAAAGAAATCAAACATTATGGTTCGCAAGGGCAAAAAAAGACCTTTTTGATTGCTTATAAATTTGCTCAATTTCAATATTTCTACAATAGTACCCAGCGAAAGTCTATTTTTTTGTTAGATGATATTTTTGACAAATTAGACAATCATCGTGTCAAGAAGCTTTTAATGTTGTGCAAATCATCGGACTTGGGACAAGTTTTTATGACACATACTGATGGTAAAAATATTAAATCCTTATTCGAAGAACTCAATTTAGCATACAAAAGCTTTCATGTAGAAAATGGGGTTTGTATTGAAAATTGATTTTTATTATATTGGTAAGAAAGTATAAAAATACATGATTAATCTTTCGCCAACGCTAAAAACACTTAAAATAATAGAAAGGGTATGTACCCTTTCCGTTTTAGTATATATTCTATTAAACTATTCCAACATTTCAGATACTATACCTATTCATTTTAATATCGGAGGGAAGGCGAATAGCAACGGCAGCAAAGTTGTCATTTTTGTTCTTTTGGGGATTATGACATTTTTTTCTTTTATGATGGGTTTACTGAACAAATACCCTCATTTATTCAATTACCCTATTGAAATCACAGATAAAAACAGAGAATATTGTTATCAAGTTGCTCAAAAATTCATAGCGTGGATGAGTTTACATACGACACTCTGCTTTAGTTTTTTGACTATAAATATGGTGTTGATTGGGCTTGATTATATGGATAGTCTTAGTATTTTATTTTTACCGTTAATGATAGGAGGAATTTCATTGATTATTTTCTACTTCATTAGAAAACTAACTAATGCTTAAAACGATTTATTGATGAAAGAGTCGAAAAAAGTATATGATTCAATTCCATACATTCCTGTAATTCTTGGAGTATTTTTCACTATAGTATGGCTTGCCGATTATTTTTATTTAGAACCTCCATTAAAATGGTTAGGTTTTGTGTTAGCGGTACCTTCTTATCCTATTTGTTTTCTGGCTCATAAAAAATATGTAATTGACAACCAATTTTTTGTTGTTAAAGCTATGGGAAAATCTCAAAAATATAAAATTGAAAAATTAACTGAGTATTCGTTGGAAAGTAAAACCAAATTGCTTTTGTATTTTAACCATAATGAAAAAGAAATACATTCATTTGATGCAGCAGCTATTTTAGATGAATTATTAAAAGTAAAATCGACAATTGACTCAAACAAAAACTAAACTTTGTATTTTTGAGTATCAAATAAGATTTCGATGAAAAATAATTTCCGTTCTATAAAAGATTCTCTCAAAAGTTGGAAAAAGAACTATGCCCATTCTGATAGGATTAATGAAATTGAAATTCAACAAATATGGAAAGAAGAATTAGGAGAAATTGTGAATAGATATACCTCTAGCATCAAAATCCAAAATGATACGCTGTACATAAAAACGACTTCGGCACCTCTCAAATCAGATTTATATTACCGAACAGAAGAAATTTTAAAACTCGTAAACCAACGTATTGAACCACGAGTTTTAAAAAATATAGTGGTGCAGTGATGGTTTTCTTTTCTAAATGATTAGTATTTATTTAAAAGGTACAATTTTTTGAGAATGAAATATTTTTAAGTTTCATTTCCAAATCTGACGAATCAAACTATTCCAATCCATTGAAACCGAATAGTTTTTAGCATATTGGAAATAAACTTGTTTTATAAAATTTTCATTCGATGGAGAAGGAATATTTTTCTTAGGGAGAAATATTCCTTCTTTTATAGTTGGTAATTCGTACTTCTTTGTAATTGCTGGTGAGAATCCAATCCATGATTTTTTCCCCATTAATACCATAATTGATTCCTTAAATCTTTGAATCGGATTATTAAGTTTCCAAAACAATATGGGAAATGTAAGTATAAGCCCCAATGAAGTCAAAATATCAAACATTTTTTTGGAACGTATTTTAGAAGATTCCAAAATACTAAACTTCATTTCGATAGTATAAAGCTCTCCACTCGAATTCTTAGATGGAGAACCAATGATTGTCCAACTATCCGCGGGCATGATACGAATCGTCAATTTTTTATTAAAAAAAGTCATCCATTTCATCACCGTAGTCGTAGAAACATCTTTTCCACACATAATAATTTCATCAATATTATGCATAGAGACAATATCCTCTAAATCATCAATAGAGCCTAATGAACCATTCTGCTCATGCTCAGCCAACGAATTTACCCAACCCACCACATTTACTACCGAATTATTCTCATCATAAACCTTCTTCACCACTTCACATTCTACTGCACTACCAACCGTTATTACTCGTAATATTTCATTAGGGTTAAATGTCCATTTTTTATCAAAAGTAGCACTAACCAATTTCCGACAAAGCAGCAATACCAATACAGAAACCAATGCCGTTCCAACTAATACGGCTCTTGAACTCCTCATTAATTCAGGTAACAACCCATAGCCTGCAAAAATGAATACACTACTCCAAAATATTCCATAAACGGCACTTAATAAAGTAGATTTATCATCTTGAGCCCCACTCCATCGCAATCCTAACACCCAAATCAAAACATAAACAGGAGCTAAATAATTATCATAAATCACAGATTCGTAATAACTCGAATCTTTAAAATAGGTTGTTGCCCAAAACTGTTTAAAAACATTTAATACCGTATAGATAATCAAGAAATCTAATAAAAACCTATAACTACTTTTCAATAATCGAACAGTTTCACTAAATAACGCCTTTGCATAAATCGCCCATTTCAATCCCCATCGATACCATTTTAATTGTTTGCCCGAAAAATGCTTTTCAATAAACAAAAGCATCGCTTGATGAAAAACCAATGTATATTGAATCGAATTTTTTTTAGTGCTTTCTCCTTTATAATGAATAATTGTACTGTGTGGTAAATAGTAGAGTTTGTGCCCACCCAACTGAATTCGATAAGACAAATCTATATCTTCGCCATACATGAAAAAACGTTCATCAAAACCACCTAACCCTTGAAGTAATTTCGTGGGACAAAACATAAATGCTCCTGTTAAAATATCAATTTCATGTTCTTTATCTATTGGTAAATGACCTAAATAATATCCATTAAAAAATGATGATTTGGGGAAAAGGTTTTGAATACCTAAAGTCTTAAACAAAGTTGCCGAAAGTGTAGGATTTCCCCGCTTTGATTCAGGTAGAAAATTCCCACTTCCGTCAATCATTTTAACACCTAAAGCTCCACAATCTTGATTTTGCTCTAAAAAATCATAGCAAATACGAAGGGTATTTTTCTGAAGTACCGTATCAGGATTTAATATCAAAGTATATTTTCCAGTTGCTTTGCGTATCGCTTGATTATTGGCTTTTGAAAAACCTACATTTTCAAGATTCGCAATCACTTTGATACTTGGAAATTTGGTAGCAAGCATTTTTAAGGAGCCGTCAGAAGAATTATTATCTACTACCCATACTTCAACTTTCAAATCATCATCTCTTGAAAAAATTGAATGAATTACATTTTCAAGGAAATATTTTACATTATAATTAACGATGATGATGGAAATGTCCATACTATCTTTTGTATGAAGTACGTGCCATAATTGAACGCCCCAAGGTTACGCCATCTGCATATTCTAATTCTCCACCGAAAGATACTCCTCTAGCAATAGTTGATATTTTTATTTCTGTGTTTTTTAACTGCTCCGTTAAATAAAAAATCGTTGTATCTCCCTCAATCGTAGGGCTAATTGCCATAATTAATTCCTCAATATCCTCATTTTTAGTCCTATTCAATAAGGATTCAATATTCAATTCCTCGGGACCAATTCCGTTTAGAGGGTCGATAATGCCTCCCAAAACATGATAATATCCACGATACTGACCTGTTTCTTCGATTGCAATTATATCTTTTATACTTTCAACAACACACAACAAGCTATCATCTCGCATCGTATTGCTACAAATACTACATATTTCTGTGTCCGATAGATTATGGCATTTTGAACAATATTTTATGTTTGCTCTTAAATTTTTGATAGCTTCAGCAAACGAATTTACCTGATTTTCATCTTTTTTGAGTACAAAAAGAGCCAATCTCAATGCAGATCTTTTACCAATTCCTGGCAAAGAAGAAAAAGCTTCGACTGCATTTTGTAATAATTTAGATGATAACTCCATAATTCAAAAATATAAAACCTAAGGAATAAATGTTGATAAAATAGTAAATTCGATACCTGTTTTTAAGTAGCCTGCTTGATTGATAATCCAATTCTTGATTTTTCTATATCAATACTAACCACTTTTACTTGAACTTGTTGGTTTAATTTCAAAAATTCATGCGGGTCGCTGACGAACTGATTAGCGATTTGAGAAACATGAACTAAGCCATCTTGTTTGACACCAATATCCACAAAGGCTCCAAACTTGGTGATATTGGTGACAATTCCAGGAACAATAACGCCCATATTCAAATCCTCCATCGTGTTGATTCCTTTGGCAAACTGGAAGGATTTCGCTTTGCCTCGTGTATCGAAACCTGGCTTTTTGAGTTCGTCAACAATATCTTTTAAGGTAGGAAGTCCGATATTTTCGTCAACGAATTGTCTGATATTAATGGTATCAATTAATGATTTATTACCTATCAGTTCTTCGGTACTCGTACGCTGTGAGGTAACGATTTGTTGAACAGTTTGGTAACTTTCAGGATGGATTCCTGTATTGTCAAGGATGTTATTTCCGCCACGGATTCGTAAGAAACCCGCAGCTTGTTCGTATGCTTTTTTACCCATTCTTGGGACTTTTAGCAATTCTTTTCTATTCTTAAAATTTCCCGATTCGGAACGATAATCAACAATATTCTGAGCCAATGTAGGGCCTAAACCAGAAACATAAGTTAATAAATGTTTAGAAGCAGTATTCAAATTAATACCAACTTGGTTTACGCAACTTTCTACAGCTCTATCCAAACTGTTTTTCAATTTCGTTTGGTCAACATCATGCTGATACTGCCCCACTCCTATTGATTTTGCAGGTACTTTCACCAACTCTGCCAATGGGTCCATCAATCTTCTACCTATCGAAACAGCTCCTCGAACGGTCAAATCTAAATCAGGAAATTCCTCTCTTGCCACTTCTGATGCTGAATAAATGGAAGCTCCTGCTTCATTGACCATATATTTTTCTACATTTTGGGCTTGTAGTTGTTCACAAAGTTTAAACGTTTCTTTTCCTGCCGTACCATTTCCCACAGCAATCGCCTCTACCTTATATTTATGAATCAAATTTTCCAAGGTATGTAAACTTTCTGTTGAACGGGATTGTGGAGGATGCGGATAAATAACGGTATCTTCCAGTAAATCTGCATTCTTGGAAAGAACAACCACCTTACAGCCTGTTCTAAAACCTGGGTCAATCGCCAAAGTCGTTTTGGAGCCCACAGGTGCAGATAATAATAACTGCTTCAAATTAGAGACAAAGACATCAATCGCTTCTTCGTCTGCTTTCTCTTGAGCTAATTTTTTAAATTCATTGCCTATACTCGGAAAAAGTAATCTTTTATACGAATCATTTACCGCCTCTTCCATCAAGTTTTGGCTTTCTGAGCGTTGTTGTTTGGTCAATCTTCTTATTAATTGAAATACCGTATGCTCGTTATCAGGCTCAAGATTTACTCTCAAAAAGCCTTCTTTTTCGCCACGACGAATGGCGAGATAAGTGTGGGAAGGACACTTTTTTAATGGAATCGAATAATCAAAATAATCCGCAAACTTTCCTGCTTCGTCTTTTTTGGTTTTAATTACTTTAGCACTCAAAATTGCATCTCTTTTAAATGCCGAACGAACCACGTTTCTTGCCGTATCTTCTTGCGAAATCCATTCTGCAATAATGTGTTTTGCTCCTTCAATAGCGTCATCTGCTGATTTAATATTACTATTTAAATACGATTGAGCAGCTTTAGAGATAGAACCGTTTTGTTGTTGCCAAATCAAATTAGCCAAAGGTTCTAAACCATTTTCAATAGCAACCGTTGCTTTTGTTTTTCTTTTCTTTTTGAAAGGCAAATACAAATCTTCCAATTGTGATAAAACATAACAGTTTTTAATTTTCTGTTTTATCTTAACATCAAGTTTCCCTTGTTCTTCAATACTTTTCAAAATAGTCTCCTTTCTCTTATCTATTTCTAAGTATTTTTCATTTTGGTCAGCTATTTTCCCTATTTCTACTTCATCCAAAGAACCTGTCGCCTCTTTTCTATATCTGGCAATAAATGGAATTGTTGCTCCTTCGGAAAGCAGTTTTAAAGTCGCATTTATTTTGGAGTTAGGAATTTGAGTTTGATTGAAAATAAATTCGTTTGCTTGCATAGGATTTTACTTTTCTTATTCGAGTATGCAAAGATAGGAATTCAAAAACTATCTTGATTGAAAAGAAATGGCTATTGAATATTTTGTTTATAAAAAGTGAGATGAATTGAAATTTCTTTACTTTTAAGACAAAATGAACACATCTAATGAAAAATCAGACCTACCGAATAGAATATTTAGATAGCATTCGTGGTATAGCTGCTATGATTGTTGTTGTTTTTCATTTTATAGGTTGGAAATGGAATGAGACTATAGAATATAAAATAGCAACATTCATCTTTAACGGTACTGAGGCGGTATCTTTTTTCTTTGTACTTAGTGGATTTGTTCTTTCTCATTCGTATATCAATTCTAATCGGAAAATTAAGCTAGGGAATTATATTTATCGAAGGGTCTTAAGGTTGTACCCTGCATATATTATTACAGTGATGATAATGTTCTTTTATGGCTTACGTCATAATTTTACTATTGAGACCATTTTCACTCAGTTACAAAGACCAAACTTACTGAAAGAACTCTTGATGTTTCAAAAGACGCATCATTTATATTTTCCAGGCTGGACGCTTCAAGTTGAAATCATCTATTCACTTATCATTATTTTGTTAATCTTACTCTGTAAAAGAAATGTATATCTCTTATTTATCCCCTTAATTTGTTGTTATTTTATTGGTTCTCCAGATTTAAGATTATATATGAATCATTTTATTTTAGGGGTTTTCTTATCTATAATTTATCCTAACATAAAAAATACTCCATTTTCAAAGAGTAAATTATTTAGATGGAGATGGGCTCTATTTTTTCTAATTTTTGTGATGTTTTCATTTGTCAACCTCGCAAAATTCATTAAACCTATTGACGATTTATTCCATTGGTTTTGGACATATAATATTAGATGGGCACATTTTAGCGGTTACGCTGCATTTCTAACTTTGATTATTGTCATCATGAGTTCAAAAATTCAACGTATTCTCACTAACCCTATCTTACTCTATTTAGGAAAAATTAGCTATAGCCTTTATTTGATACATTGGTTTTTTGTAGTATTTATAATGGATTATTGGGAAAAATGGGGACAGTTTTTAGGTGAAGGTGGCTTACGATTTATAACGATGTTTATCATTTTTGTTAGCACATCAATTATTGCTGCTCATTTGATGTACCGTTTTATTGAACTTCCTTTTATAAAACTGAGTAAAAGAGGTTGGTCGAATATAAAAAACCGTTAAAATTCACAATAAAAAATACCTAGAAATACATTTAGCTGAATGAAATTTTCAAAGCCAACTAAAAAGAGTTATTTTTGCATTTGGTAGAAAATACTATCAAATTTTAATACAACATCATTTCTATATACGAGATTGAACATTAATATGAGTAAAATAATTGCTATTGCCAACCAAAAAGGAGGAGTCGGTAAAACAACTACTGCTATAAATTTAGCCGCTTCGTTGGCTGTCCTCGAAAAAAAAGTACTCATTATTGATGCAGATCCACAAGCGAATGCTTCTTCTGGCGTAGGATTCCAAAATTCGGAGGAGATGATTTCTACCTACGATTGTATGGTAAATGATATTGACCCTAACGAAGCTATTACTGAAACAGAAACGCCTAATTTATATTTGATTCCTTCAAACATAGATTTAGTTGGAGCAGATTTGGAATTGGTTTCTAAAATCCGAAGAGAATATGTAATGTCTGATTTTATTAAAAAGATAGATGACGATTTCGATTATATTTTTATTGATTGCTTGCCTTCTTTAGGTTTAGTAACAGTCAACGCACTGACCGCAGCGGATTCTATTTTAATTCCTGTTCAATGTGAAATTTTTGCTTTAGAAGGTTTGTCTAAGTTAAAAGACACGATTTCCTTGGTTAAAGAACATTTGAACCCTAAGTTGAATATCGAAGGTATTTTATTGTCAATGTATGATAGAAGATTAAGGTTGGCAAATGTGGTTGTTTCTGAAGTGAAAGAATATTCTTCTGACCATGTTTTTGAAACTATTATTCATAGAAATTCAAAAATAGGTGAAGCTCCCAATATGCACCAACCTGTAATTATGTATGATGCAGGTTCTAGAGGAGCGAATAACTTCTTGAACTTAGCACATGAGTTTTTGTCAAGACATGATAGTGTTGCTATGGCGTAAAAATGCCAATATACTCAATCAAAAAAGAGCTTGTATTTAATGAAAAATACAAGCTCTTTTTTTTATTTAAGGATTGTAAGTCTTAACAAACAATCAATTTCTTTCTTTCAGGTCCTGTAGAAACCATTGAAATACGAGTACCCAATAATTTTTCTAAAACCTTTACATATTCTTGAGCTTTTTCGGGTAAAGCTTCAAAAGTTGTAATTCCATCTAAATCACTTTTCCACCCCTCGTAGGCTTCATAAACGGGTTCTAAAGTATCTTTATCGACAGAGAAAGGAAAGTTTTCAGTCGTTTCTCCATCTATTTTATAAGCATTAGCAGCTTTGATAGTTTCAAATTTATTTAAAACATCAATTTTGGTTAAAGCTATTTGAGTAACGCCATTCAACATAATAGTGTATTTCAATTGAACCAAATCAACCCATCCGCACCTTCTTGGTCGTCCTGTGGTAGCACCAAATTCTGCACCTTCTTTTCTTAAAAACTCTCCCGTTTCGTCAAATAGTTCAGACGGAAAAGGGCCACTACCTACACGAGTACAATATGCTTTCGTGATTCCGATTACTTCCCCAATCTTTTGAGGAGCAACACCCAATCCTGTACAAACTCCCGCAGTTATGGTATTTGAAGAAGTTACAAAAGGATAAGTACCAAAATCAATATCGAGCATCGAACCTTGAGCACCTTCTGCTAATACTTTTTTGCCTTGTTTTAGTGCATCATCAAGATAAAATTCACAATCAACAATAGTTAATTGTTTCAATTGTTCAACGCATGCTAACCACTTTTCTTCCTCAGCTTGTAAATCCATTTCAACACGAGGATAAATAAATGATAATTTTAAATGCTTATTACGTAGCGCATTATATTTTTGAGTAAAATCTTTTTCTAATAAATCACCCACTCTCAATCCATTTCTACCCGTCTTGTCCATATAAGTAGGTCCGATTCCTTTTAGCGTAGAACCGATTTTCGATTTACCTTTAGAGGCTTCCGAAGCGGCATCTAAATAACGATGAAATGGAAGAATTAAATGCGCTTTTTTAGCAATTAAAATTCTATTTTTATATTCAACACCAGCTTCATCAAGCTGTTCCATTTCTTTGACGAAAGTGATAGGGTCAATAACGACACCATTTCCAACCAAATTCATAATGCCTTCTCTAAATACGCCCGAAGGAATCGTGTGAAGTACGAATTTTTTACCATCAAATTTCAATGTGTGTCCAGCATTAGGACCGCCTTGGAATCTAGCAACAATATCATATTGTGGAGCTAAATAATCTACAATTTTTCCTTTTCGTTCATCTCCCCATTGCAAACCTAAAAGTACATCTATCATAATTGTATTCTTGTTTTTTGAATAGGCAAAAACGAGTTGTTGTTGACCTAAAATTTAATTTTGGTTTTGAAAAATTTGTTAGCCCCAAAAGTAATCATTTTACAATTACAAAATGAGATAATCTGAGTACTACTTTAGTTAAAAATTTAAATTATTTTAAAAAAATCACCTATACATTTAATTCTTTTGAAAACAATAGTCTTTTTTTTAATAAAAAAGACAGCTATAATTTACTTATAAACAGTCTATTTAAATCAAATTTTGATAATTGAATTACTTGTTGTGAAATTATTATAATAATATATGTATAATTATGTTGTGTATTTATACGTTTGTTTATTTATTGTAATTCAAGTAACTAATATTCTATATGGAAAAAATAAAAATTCTTTGGGCTGACGATGAAATTGACTTATTAAAACCACAGCTTTTGTTCTTGAAAAAGAAAGGGTATGATGTAGTCACAGTGACGAATGGTTATGATGCACTAGAAGAAGTAGAAGAAGATAAAAGTATAGATATTGTTTTTCTTGACGAATCTATGCCTGGTCTAACAGGCTTAGAAACTCTTGATAAAATAAAAAGCAAAAGAGCTAATCTTCCTGCTGTAATGATTACCAAAAACGAGGCTGAAGGTGTAATGGAACAAGCTATCGGTTCTCAAATAGCAGATTATCTTATAAAACCTGTCAACCCCAATCAAATATTATTGACTCTGAAGAAGATAGTTGATAATAAAAGATTGGTTTCTGAAAAAAATACTACGGATTATCAGCAAGAATTCAGAAACATATCAATGGATATCAATTCTGGACTGAATGCTGAAGAGTGGCCAACGGTTTATAAGAAAATTATTAATTGGGAATTGAAATTGAATGCTTCCAATTCAGACGAAATGTCTGATATTCTTCACATGCAAAAAACGGAGGCGAATAGTGCTTTTTCGAAATATATTATCAAAAATTATGAAGGTTGGCTCAAAAACGATGATGGTCCAGTGATGTCTCACGACCTGTTGAGAAGTAAGGCTTTTCCTGCGATGGATTCTTCTGTTCCTACGGTTCTATTAGTGTTAGATAATTTGCGTTTTGACCAATGGAAAGTATTGCAACCTATTATTCAAGAATTGTATAGAGTGGAAAAAGAAGATTATTTTTATTCTATCCTTCCAACGAGTACTCAATACAGTCGTAATGCAATTTTTGCAGGAATGACTCCGCTACAAATTTCGAAAAGATACCGAAAATGGTGGGTGAACGATAATGAAGAAGGTGGTAAAAATAATCACGAAAAAGACTTGTTAGGAGAGCAATTGAATCGTGTGTTTAGAAAACCAATCAAATGGAATTATAATAAAATCACAAATTTGAATAATGCCAAGCGAATGGCAGATGATGTGATGAATTTGATGAAAAATGATTTTTCTGTTATCGTTTATAATTTTATTGATATGCTTTCGCATGCCAGAACCGAAATGGAAGTTCTTAAAGAATTGGCAGGAGATGAAACGGCATACCGCTCGTTAACTAAATCTTGGTTTATACATTCTCCACTCTGGGCTGCATTACAAAAACTGGCTGAAAAAGATGTTCAATTGATGATTACTACTGACCATGGTACCATTCGTGTTAAAAATGCTTCTAAAGTAGTTGGTGATAAAGACACGACAACCAATTTGAGATATAAAACAGGTAGAAATTTAGATTATAGAAAAGGAGATGTGTTGGCGATTCGAGACCCTGAAAAAGCAGAATTACCAAAACAAAATGTGAGTTCTTCGTACATTTTTGCCAAAGAAGATAAGTTTTTTATCTATCCGAACAATTTCAATTATTACCAAAATTACTATAAAGATACCTTCCAACATGGGGGGATTTCATTAGAAGAAATTATATGTCCTTTTGTTATACTAAGGTCGAAATAAAAAGAAAAATTGAAAAGGTTGAACAATTGGTTTTGTTCAGCCTTTTTTAAAATTTGAAACCTGCTCTTATCGTTAAATTCAAAAATGAACGACTATCTGGTTGTATCGTCCTGTCAAGTTCATCAATAGAAGAAAACTCTCCCGCAAATTCAACATAAATTGGAATAAACTTCTTTGGTTCAAAATTCTTACCGAAGAATACTTCAAAAGCAAGAGATTCGGAGCGTTTTGAGTTTTGAATAATAGAATGAGAATACATAACTCCTGTATAGAAGCCATCATAAGCATATTCCTCATCACTATACTTTACCAAACCATATACTTTTGTTGCTTTCAAATTTGGTTCTCCAAAGAATATTCGATTTCTTAAGCCTGTTCCAATAGACCAATGGTCTAAAAGCCTAAATTCTATTCCTGCTAATAATCCCATGTTAAAGGCGTGGATTTTATCCCCCAATGCATCAGTGGAGTCAGAAATAATGCTTCGTGAAATTTCTCCACCAAAAGAAAAAACAACTCTTTTGATTTCGTCTTCGTTTTGGACTTGAGCAAAGAGATTGATGGAAAGAAAGGAAATGATTAGAAAAAAAAATCGTGCTTTCATATATGTATTCGTTAAAATGTAGTGTGACTTTATGAATAAATCACACTACATAACTTAAGTGAATTAGTCAAAAATAATACCTATTTTAAAACCTATATCTTGATAGGATGTATCTATGGTTCCTCCCATCGTTGTTTCTTTCTTTGTTCTTGCATTTGCGCTAACAAGTGAGGCATTAAAATTAGCTTCAAGATAAATAGGGAAAAAAGATTCTGGTTCAAATACTTTCCCAAGAAAGACTTCGATCTCTCCAGATACTTTGAAGCTTGAGTTATGGATTATACTCTCATTTACTCCAATTCCTAAATAGATTCCATCTCGAGGGTCTTCTTTCGTAAAGTACCTTAGTCGACCTAGAATTTTTAAAGTATTAGCATCAGAGTTTGTATAATACCGATAAAGAATCCCTGTTGATAATCCCCAATGTTTTAGTATTCTATAATCAACAGTTCCTAAAACACCAAAAGAAAAACTTTTGTCTGTGTCGATACTATGCAAAGCATTGACCGAATCAGTTATTCCATCAAAACTTTTTGAAAGTAAAACCCCCGAAGTATAAGACCATTTACTTTCTTCTGCTTGTGAAAATAAGCTCATAGAATAAATACAGACCAAATTTAGTATAAGTATTATATTTCTCATCTTTAATTTCTTTTACGATTCTTGAACCTTTCCATGTGCTATTACTTCTCCCTACACCAATGGTCTAAAACTATAAATTCAACTCCTGCTAATAATTCCATATTAATATCACGCTCCTTGTCGCCCAATATATCTTCAAATTCAGAAATTTCTCCACCAAAAGAAAAAACAACTCTTTTGATTTCGTCTTCGTTTTGGGTTTGAGCAAAGAGATTGATTGAAAGAAAGTAAATAGCTATAAAAAGAAATCGTTTTTGCATATATGTATTCGTTAAAATGTAGTGCGATTTTATGAATAAATCACACTACAATAATTTAAGTAAATTAGTCAAAAACAATACCTATCTTAAAACCTATATCTTGATAGGAAGATTTAGGAACATTATTATTTGTGGCTTCCTTATAATTCCTTGCATCAATTAATGATGAAAAATTTGCATTTAATTCCACAAATAAAACATTTGGTTTTAAAAGTATTTTTCTACCTATTAAAATTTCAAATTCAGGTCCAAGTTTAAAGTTCCCTTGATTCAAAATTGAATCATACCATCCTAAACCTATATAATAGCTATCGATAGATTCATTAAATATGTACTTTAATTTAGCCATATACCTTAATGAGTTTTGTTTAGATTCTGTATAGTATCTAAATTGTACACCAGCATTAAAATTAAAGTGTTTTAAAACTTTATATTCAATTGAAGCAATAGTTCCAAAAGAATAACTTTTCTTTCTATTAATTGTGTTCAATGAACCATTCCTGTTTTCTAAACCATCAAAGCTTTTTGAGAGAAGAATACTAATTGGAAAGGTAAGTTTTTTTTCTGTTGTTTGAGCTACTGCATTTATTGAAAACAATAGCATCAAAACCAATAATCGATTTTTTTTCATAATCATTTAATCTAATAAAATTATTCTAGACCCTTTCCAATTACTATTACTCCTACCAGCACCAGCAACGTTAAACCTTATATTACGAAAGTCTGAACTACTTGGTGTAAAAGTAGGACTATAAGTACCTGAGCTTGGATTACCTCCTATTCCAATTTGAGCAGTTGTTGGATCCCATATTACACTCAATCTACTAGCATTCGTTTTCTTCTTATAATCAACATGAGCTATAGACATATATCTTTGAGCATAACCTAAATGGGTAAGAGATACGGTTTGATTAGGTAATCTTTTTAATAGATCTACTCCAGCATCTTTCATACTATTAATAACATTTTTGTTTAATACTCCCCTGCTTATTTCTTGTTCAGGAATTCTGAACTCACCGATTAGGAACTCATCTACAATTTGTAAATCACTTTTAAACCAATTTATAGGGTTTTCTCCATATCCCACATAGCCAAAGCTTGATCTAAACCTGCCATAATTGTGGTCATAATATTTATTCAAACTACTATATGCTTTATTGTTCCACCAAAAAGTAGTTCTTTTAGGTGGCGTTAAATTATAACTAAAGTGTTTATCCCAAGTAGCTGTTATATCCAAAGCTAATTCACTAGTTCTTTTAGGCCACCATGCCCAAAACCTCTTAACTTGGCTTCTCACACCAGTACCAATACCTTGTACTAAGCCATAGTTTTGAGAATAAACTCTAGTTCTAACTCTATATTTACTATAAAAATGACTGTTACACACAGCATTCCTGCCGAATACTCCAAGAAACTTGTTTTCATACTTAGAACATTCATTTAAGTTTTTAGTAAAGTCTTCAGCAGTCTTTCTCTTAGGTGCAGTATACACTTCATTTAAATAATCATCACTATATTCATAATCATCTCTTGAAACTGCTCGTTGAGGATAAGGAACGAATGCACTAATATTATTACCTAATTCTTGACTTTGAGTAATACTTTTGGTTCCTTCTTTTAGTTGAAGCATCATATCATTTAACGACTCTCTATTGTTAATATGAGTAATTAAAATACCTTGAGTGGTATATTTATAAATGCTATCAGCAACAACCAATTCTAAGTTTTCATTTAATAATGATGCGAAAACATCATCTCCTATCAGATAATCTATCTCGTCAAATTGAGTTTCTAGCGTATTGTCCGAAAATAAATTATTTAATTCCTTTGATTTGATGTTATCAATAAAAATTTCTGCTAGAGTTGTGTTTTCCTCTAAAATATTAGGCACTAACGAAACAAACCCTTTTTGGTATAAATTACCAAAATATTTGTAGAAATCGTTCTCGTTCATCTCTCGCAATCGGTCAATTTCTGTTTTTAAAT
>CALAJP010000222.1 GCA_937922815.1 uncultured Saprospiraceae bacterium | reverse complement strand
TTCCAAGCCTGCAATATCAAATTTCAAATTATCCCAAGGGTTTGCATTCGTAAGCATATACCAACGAGTCGCATCAGCACCTTGTTCATTTAAAGTAGAAAATGGGTCCACAGCATTGCCTAATCTTTTAGACATTTTCTTTCCGTCTTTATCTAAAACAAGTCCTGTTGAAAGAACATTTTTGAAGGCAACAGAATCTTGGGTCATGGTGCCAATGGCATGTAAAGTATAAAACCACCCTCTTGTTTGGTCAACGCCTTCACTAATGAAATCCGCAGGAAAAGCCCCTTTGAATTTATCTTCATTTTCGAATGGATAATGCCATTGAGCATTCGGCATTGAACCTGAATCAAACCATACATCAATCAAGTCAGATTCTCTTTTCATTTCTTTTCCTGACGGAGAAACCAAGGTAACTCTATCAATATAAGGTTTGTGCAAATCGGCAGGTACTTCCTGATTCAAACCTAATTTTTCGTTAGCATTTTTAATAGCATCTGCTAGTTCAGTTACTGAACCAATACAAACTTCTTCTTTTTTATCTTCTGTCCTCCAAATTGGTAAAGGTATTCCCCAAAATCTTGAACGAGATAAATTCCAATCATTGGCATTTTCTAACCATTTCCCGAAACGTCCTTCTCCTGTTGCACGTGGCTTCCAATTGATGGTTTTATTTAATTCAACCATTCTTTCCTTAACTTCAGAAATGCGAATAAACCACGAATCTAAAGGATAGTATAACACTGGTTTATCAGTTCTCCAACAGTGAGGATAACTATGTACGTATTTCTCAACATGAAAAGCACGGTTCTGTGTTTTTAATAAGATGGCAATTTCAACGTCCATTGATTTCTCTGGAGCAGTTCCTTCGTCGTAGTATTCATTTTTGATGAATTTACCTCCATAAGGAGCTGGAATTTGTTCAATGAACCTTCCTTTTAAATCCACTAAAGGAACGAGTTGGTTATCCTCGTTTTTAATAAGTAGTGCAGGAACATCATATTTCTTAGCAGCCATCGCATCGTCTGCACCAAAAGTCGGTGCTGTGTGAACAATACCTGTACCATCTTCAGTCGTAACGAAATCTGCTTCAATGATTTGGAATGCATTTTCTGGATTATCATTTGGCAATGCCCAAGGCAATAATTGTTCGTATCGAACGCCTACCAAATCAGCACCTTTCATATGTTGTTCTATTCTGAAAGGAATTTTCTTATCACCTGCTTTATAATCAACAAAAGCTTGGTCTTCGGTTACTTCTGTGTATTTTTTTCCAAACTGTTTTCCAACCAAATTTTTGGCAAGAATAACATGCATAGGTTCAGCAGTATATTGATTAAACGTTTTTACCAATACATAATCTATCTTTTTACCAACTGTCAAAGCTGTATTAGAGGGCAATGTCCATGGCGTTGTTGTCCAAGCCAATGCAAAAATATCTTCAATCCCTTCGGCAACCTTTTCTGGTTCCGTCAATTTGAACTGAGCAACTATCGTCGTATCCGTCACATTCTGATATGCTCCTGGCATATTCAATTCATGCGAAGAAAGTCCAGTTCCCGCAGCAGGAGAATATGGCTGAATGGTGTACCCTTTATACAAAAGGTTTTTATCATAAATGGTACGTAGGTTATGCCAAACACTTTCGATATAATTATTTTCAAAAGTGACATAAGGAGCATCTAAATCTACCCAATAGCCCATTTTAACAGTCAAATTGTCCCAAATGCTTTTGTAACGCATTACCGTTTTACGACAAGCCACATTATATTCTTCTACCGAAATTTTAGTTCCGATATCTTCCTTCGTAATACCTAATTCTTTTTCGACACTTAGTTCTACGGGCAAGCCGTGAGTATCCCAACCTCCTTTACGTTCTACTTTTTTACCCAACATCGTTTGGTATCGACAGAAAAGGTCTTTTACGGTACGAGCCATCACGTGATGAATCCCAGGTTTTCCGTTTGCAGAAGGGGGACCTTCATAAAAAACAAATGTTTCTGCACCTTCTCTTTCAGAAATACTTTTTTCAAAAATATTCTTTTCTTCCCATTGGGTTAAGATGTCTTTATCGACTTGAGGCAGGTTTAGTTTTTTATGTTCTTTATACATTTTGTACTCAGTATTAATTGTCTAAAATGAAATGAAATGCAAATATAGGACTTTCAACAGCTGTATGAAAATAAATCTAAAACGAAAAAAGGTTTCTCAAACTTCAAAAGTCTAAGAAACCTTACTGTAATTTATGAAATTACTCTGTTTTATATAAATCCTTAGTGATTAGGATTAGACATCATATTTCCTTCTTTTTCAGGAGTAGCCTTTTCTGTAGGTTTAGCATTTACTTGACCTTGGATTTTTAAAACAATTCTTTCAACTGCTTGATTAGTAGTTAAAGTTACTGTTTTTGTGAATTTTCCAATTCTTTTGGTGTCATAACGAACTTCAATTTCACCGCTTTCCCCTGGCATGATTGGCTCTTTAGGGTAAGTCGGTACCGTACAACCACAAGAACCTTTAGCATTTTTAATTATCAAAGGCTCATCTCCATTATTAGTAAAACTGAAAACTCTTAATGGCTCTGAATGTTGTTCGATAGTACCGTAATCAACAGTAGTTGATTCAAAATCCATCGTTGGGCCACCTTCTTGAGCAAAAGTAGCAGTCACACAAAGAGTCATCATCATTATTAAAGAAAATAAGTTTTTCATCGCGTTGTATTTATTTTTTTAATTATTTTATAATGTTATATCTACAAATTTAATACCCTAATTAACTATTTGAAAGTACTTAGCCGTTAATTAGTTGTTAATAGAACTTAATTTTTACTAAAAACATCTATTACCAAGATTTTGTTTAGAAATAGAGACCGACCGAAGCTTGAATACTTGTCATTGGTGCATCAAAATTCCGTTCTTGTCCTTCTAACTGAATATGATTTCCGAATTTTTCGAGGTTTCCGTGATACTTTAAGTCAATG
Source organism: uncultured Saprospiraceae bacterium (assembly GCA_937922815.1). GTDB lineage: Bacteria > Bacteroidota > Bacteroidia > Chitinophagales > Saprospiraceae > CALAJP01. Next base: position 23,852 of record CALAJP010000222.1, on the reverse strand, counting down.
AAAATCTTTGAAAACTCTAAGCCAACCAACGCCTGATAACCAAATGTAGTAGCTTTGAAATTTTGAGAGTATTCAGAAATTCTAAATAAATCAGATTTAGAATCTAAATGATATTGCCATACTGGCCCTGCTCCTAGCCTAAGAGGTCCTAATTTTATGCCTGCAATCACAGGAATGGTTAATTGTTGATAAGACTCTTTAAACACTTCGGCAACAACTTCGTTTTGAGAAGCTTCAGCTAATAAAAAGTCTGATGAAGCGGTGCTTAGGATTGCTTCGGGACGAATATAAAACCCTAATAGCTTGATGTCAGCGACTAGTCCAAAATGAAACCCATAACCTGCATTTTTTAAAATTAATGATTTAGAGTCTCCGTTTAGACGAACGAGTTGTTCTGCATCAACGTTTTGAATTTGTGTACCTGCTTTGACTCCTAGTTTGAACTGTGCAGAACAAACATGGGTGAAACAAAGTAGTAGTATTAGTTGAAATAAAAATTTAATTTTCATAATCAAAATTGAGGTTAATGCTAAAATAATGGGGTATTTTGATAAAAAACGAAATTAAACGCTAATTTCTTATCTCAAGCTTAATATTATAATGTATTTTATATTTTAATGTAACGAGATTAGTTATAAAATGGTGCAAAATATACCATTAAGAAACACTATTTAAGCTATGTTTTTTAACTAAAAAAAACAAAAAGATAGAAATAAGCATACTTTTGCAGTTTGGAATCGAGAAAATTCATTTCTTATCGAAAAGGCTGTAAGGTCATTTTGTATTAATTTTTATTTAAAAAAAGATGGAAATCATAGAATCAAAATTTATAACGAGTGCACCAAATGTTCAATCGTGCCCCAATTCTACGTTAGCAGAATTTGCTTTTATTGGTCGTTCGAATGTTGGTAAATCTTCTTTAATCAACATGTTGACGGGTAGACGAGAACTTGCTAAAGTTTCTGGAAAACCAGGGAAAACACAATTGATTAACTATTTTTTGATAGATGAAATGTGGCACTTAGTTGATTTGCCAGGATATGGGTATGCCTCCGTTTCGAAAACCAAGCGTACTCAATTCAAGAAAATGATAGACGATTACTTGATATTAAGAGGCAATTTGGTAAATACTTTTGTTTTGGTAGATTCTAATATTCCCCTACAAAAAATTGATTTAGAATTTATGAATTGGATGGGAGAAAATGGTTTGCCTTTTTCTATTGTTTATACCAAATCAGATAGACCTAGAGGCAATAAATTAGAGGAGAATATAATATCTATTCAAGATGGATTAAAGGAATATTGGGACGAATTACCTACCGAGTTTATTACTTCGGCTGAGACTACTAAAGGAAGAGCAGAAATCATTTCTTATATTTCGAATGTACTCCAATCATTATAAACCAAAAGATTTAACAAACCTTAGTAAATGAGGATGAAGAATAAGATAAAAGGAACTTTTCCACCTATTTATAAAAATATCCAAGATTGGCCCATCTACAAATTGCACCAAAAAAGAGATGCGTTTGTGGATGCTGTTTGTGAATATGTTTTGGAACATTTTATGAAAACACCTACTTCTGCATTAAAAAAGTTAGTAGCGGAAACTATTTACAAAGAAAAATCACGAGTCAAACAAGAGCCTTGGAAAGTAGATCCTCAAGATGATAGTTTGTTTTGGAATAAAATAAATAGTCAACTGCTAAAGATTGCTGACCAATCTAATAATAAAGAATCAAAAATAGTATTAGAAAAGATAATGTCTCAAATCATACGTAGGTATGTTGAAGAAATAGTAGGAACGTTTAACGATAAGACTTTCAAATTTGGGAGAAGGTTTCTTACATTTTTCTTTTCTAGGTTGCTAAATACTTCTACTAGTGGTCGGTTTAGAAGATACTTTCGCCCTAAATTATCTTTATACCAAAAACTAAAAACACATGGTCCATTAGAGAATATACGTGGTCTTTTTGATAAAGGAACAGTGGTCGTAGTTCCTACTCATTTTTCTAATTTAGATTCTATTCTTTTGGGGTATGCAATGGATGGAATTGTTGGTTTGCCTTCGTTTTATTATGGTGCGGGGCTCAATTTGTATAATTCTGGTGCACCTGCGTATTTTATGAATAGAATGGGAACCTATCGAGTAGATCGGAGAAAGAAGAACCCTATTTATTTATTTTGTTTGAAAGGGGTTTCTAATCTTGCTATTCAAAACGGTACAAATAGTTTGTTCTTTCCTGGAGGCACACGTTCTCGGTCGGGAGCGATTGAAAATAAACTAAAGCTAGGATTGTTGGGGACAACAGTAGAGGCTCAGCGATTCAAATTTGAGGCCAATTCTGACAAAAAGGTATTTATTGTGCCTTTGGTGATGAGCTATAATTTCGTATTGGAGGCACGTTCATTAATAGAACAACATTTGAAAAAAACAGGGAAAGAGCAGTATTTGAAAACAAAAGATGAATCTAGTTCTTTTCGGAAGTTAACGAAGTTTATTTGGAAGATAATTACCGAAAGTTCTGATATAACACTTTCTTTTGGCGAACCTATGGACGTTTTAGGAAACCCTGTAAATGCAGAAGGCGTTAGTTTGAATAAAAATGGTGACCCATTAGATATTCGCTCTTATTTTATGAATAAAGATAAAATAAACAGAGATCGACAACGAGAAAGTGAATACACTCGGATTTTATCTGAAAAAATAGTAGAAAGTTATCAGCGGAATAATATTATTATGTCTTCGCATTTAGTAGCTTTTCTTTGTTTTAAGATAATTCAACAACATTTTAAAGAATTAGATTTATACGGAGTATTAAGGTTGCCAAGTGACGAATTTGAAATAAAAAAAGATGTGCTTGTCAATTTAGTTGCACATGTATTGCCTGCTATGGAAATAAATCATCAAAATAAGAAGTATAAATTGTCCGAAGTTTTATTCAAAGATGTAGCTACAATCATCGCTGACGGAGTAAAGAATTTAGGTATCTTTCACGCTCAGAAACCATTATCCTTTAATTCAAAGGGCAATATTGTAACAGAAGACATTAAAACTTTGTATTATTACCATAACCGTTTAGACCTTTATGGTATTGAGAAAAATATTAATTGGAAAGATGAAGCCTTGATAGGAGGGCTCAAAATTAAAGAAATATAGTTTTAGAAATTCTAAGATATGAATTTTATCATTTATGATTTAGAAGCCACTTGTTGGAACGGACCCGTTCCTAAAGACATTCGAGAGGTTATCGAAATTGGAGCTTATAAATTAGATAGGTATGGTGAAATAATGTCTGATTTTTCTACGTTTGTAAAACCTTACTTTAATAAAAACCTAAGTGCTTATTGTACCGAATTAACAACAATTACTCAAGAGCAAGTTTTTAGAGCACCGAGCTACGAAGCGGCAGTTGAAGATTTTATAGATTGGATTGGCTATTATGACGATGAAGATTATTTGTTGTGCTCTTGGGGGGATTTTGATAAAAAAATATTTGTTTCCAACAGTAATTTATATGATATGGAAACAGATTGGACTAAATTTCATATCAATTTGAAGGAACAATTTAAAGAAATTAAACGTCTAAAGAAGGCGGTAGGGATGCAAAAGGCTCTAAGAATAGAAGGTTTTGAATTTGAAGGAACTGAACACAGAGCCATTTCAGATGCATACAATTTAATTAAAATTTTTAGGAATCACATAGACCAGTGGCGTTTCTGAAAAAAGAATAAATAACTTGTATGTTATTAATTTATGAATTATCATTTATGGCGTAGAAATCTATTTGTCTAAATTAGTATCTTTGATTTTTAGATATTCTCTTTGTCATTAAATTATTATAACATAGGAACTTGAATATGATTGAATTAATTACAGAAAAAAATCATAAATACCTCGAGACTAAGACTGAGGGTTCTAATTTATTACTGCTTCATGGGTTGTTTGGGGCGTTAAGCAACTTTAATAGCATTGTAGATTACTTCAAGAAGGACTATAATGTTATTATCCCTATGTTGCCGATTTATGATTTGCCTATGCTCAAAACAAGCATTACGGGACTAGTTGGTTACTTGGAAAGCTTCATTGACTTTAAGGGCTACGATAAATTTCATGTGTTAGGTAATTCGTTAGGAGGACATATTGGTTTGATTTATACCCTCAAAAACCCTACTAAAGTATCAAGTATCAGTTTGACAGGTAGCTCTGGTTTGTTCGAGAATAGTATGGGAGGATCTTTTCCCCAGCGAGGAAATTACGAATACGTAAAAGAAAGAACGGAAAGTACTTTTTATGACCCTAAAGTTGCAACCAAAGAATTGGTAGATGAGGTATATGAAATCCTAAACAATCGTATCAAGGCACTAAAGGTAATTGCAACTGCAAAATCTGCTTTACGTCAAAATTTGTCTAGTTCATTGCACGAAATAAAAGTGCCAACCTTGTTGGTTTGGGGCAAACAAGACATTATTACACCACCTTTTGTCGGTGAAAAATTTAAAGAATTGATTCCACATGCCCGGTTAGAGCTGTTAGATAAATGTGGACATGCTCCAATGATGGAACTCCCGATAGTTTTCAATCAAATATTGAGCGATTTTTTGAGTAAGAGCTAAGAATATTAATTTTCTTATCGAACGAATATAGATTTGGCAATTTAATTGCTATTAGAATTTGAAAATAAAATTATGAAACGAATAGAGGTTGCTGAATTATTAAGCAATGAAGATAAGTATATCGATCAGCCCGTAAAATTATCTGGGTGGGTAAAAGCATTTAGAAATAATCAATTTATTGCGTTATCTGACGGAACTACAATGAAAACTATTCAAGTTGTAGTTAATAATGAATCTATAGATGAAAGCCTTATTAAAAGAATCGGTTTTCATGCTTGTATCCAAATTATGGGTACCGTAAAAAAATCTTTGGGAAAAGGACAAAGTATAGAAATTGTTGCCGATAATGTATTGATATTAGGGGACAACGATTTAGGAACTTATCCGCTTCAACCTAAAAGACAAACATTAGAATTCTTGAGAGAGCAAGCTCATTTCAGAATGCGTACCAACACGATGTCTGCAGTATTTCGTATTCGCCATGCTATGGCATTTGCGGTACATAACTATTTCAATAGCAATGGTTATCATTACCTTCATTCTCCAATTATCACAGGTAGTGATGCTGAAGGAGCAGGCGAGATGTTTAGGGTTACAACCTTAGATGCCAAACAACCTCCTTTGACGGATGACGGAAAAGTTGACTTTAGTGAAGATTTCTTCGGTAAAGCTACAAACCTTACCGTTTCGGGACAACTACAAGCAGAAATAGGAGCATTGGCATTGGGTAAAGTTTATACTTTTGGACCAACGTTTAGAGCTGAAAACTCAAATACAACACGCCATTTATCTGAATTTTGGATGATTGAACCTGAGATGGCATTTTTTGATATTCATGATAACATGGATTTGGCAGAAAATTTCCTTCAAAGTATTATCAAATATGTTCTTGAAAATTGCAAGGACGAACTAGAAGTTTTGGACGCACGTATCATAGAGACGGAGAAGAATATGAAAAAAGAACTTCGAAGACCGATGGGACTGATAGAGTCTTTAGAATTTGTAACTTCTCACGAATTTGAAAGAATTACGTACACCGAAGCCCTACAAATTATTATGAACTCGAAACCATACAAGAAAAAGAAATTTGAATATATGGTGACTTGGGGAGATGATTTACATTCCGAACATGAACGTTATTTGGTGGAGAAACACTTTAAAAAACCAGTAATTGTACGGGATTACCCAAAATCAATCAAGGCATTCTATATGCGTGAAAACGAAGGGACTGAACCTGATAAGAAAACGGTTGCGGCTATGGACATTCTTTTTCCCGGTATTGGAGAAGTTGTAGGTGGTTCGCAACGTGAAGAAAGATTGGATAAATTAGTAGAAAGAATGGAAGAAGTGGGGATTGAACCCGCAGAAATGCAGTGGTATTTGGATTTGAGAAAATTTGGCGGATGTCCACACTCTGGATTCGGTTTAGGTTTTGAACGAATTGTTCAATATGTTACGGGTATGGGGAATATTAGAGATGTAATTCCTTTTCCTAGAGCACCCAAAACAGCAGAATTTTAATTTTGTTCTAAATTTCGAATAGATATAAAAAGCTTCGTCCTTCTAATGAAAGGCGAAGCTTTTTTGCTTAACGAAGGGCTACCTTCAATCAAAATGGTTTTGAGAACTTTATTACCAAATACAGAACAAGTATCATTTCATTGCTCATTATTACGAATGACTTAAAACCAATTAGGGGTTAATAGATTTATTCTGTTAACAGCTTCTTTCATATTTATGCGAGCGATCTGTTTTTATCCATAAAAAAAGAGGCGGTCTAAAATAGACCGCCTCTGATATATAAAAAATTGTTATTTACACTATTGTTTTACGACTTTTTGGGTAAGAATTTTATCCTCATTCATAAATCTAACATAATATATAGTAGCGGGCCACGAACTAGTTTGGATTAATTCAGTATTATTACCTACTTCTATATTAACATTTCTCTGTACCATTACTTGACCTAAAGCAGATACAACTTGTACAAGCCCTGTTTGTGATTTATCAGAAAGTACATTAACGGTAAAGTTGTCAGCGATTGGGTTTGGTCCAACCTCTAGTTCTAAAGTTCCTTCTTCAACATTAGATTGTTCTAAAATCAAATCGAATGCCATTCCATCTGTGTCGTGAAGAGTCGCTGGAATATCATTTTTTAGTTGAAGAATTGCGGAGTTTTGAAGTAATTCTGTAGTTCTCAATTGGAAAATCGGTTCATTTTCATTTAATTCGAATCCATTGGCAGCCAAGTCGAACCAAGAAAATTTCAGTTCTGTTCCTTCAATATTCCAAATACTATTATCATTAATTTGGGCAGTAGGAAGAATAGATACTACACCTTCTTGACCAAAATCTAAATTAAATTGTAAGGCAAAAACATCTAAATCAGATTCTGCATTCAAATATACAGGGTAAAGGAAGCTTCCATTTTTCTCTACGGATTCTCCTAGAACTAAACTTATAGGGCTTGAGCTTTTAAATAGCGGAGACGTTAGTTTGTTTTCGGGGTCGTATTCTCCCATAATATCTCCTCTTTTAGTTGCTACAAAAGGAGTTTCTAAATCGCCATTCAATTTATCTACTTCCAGATATTTTTTGATATCAAAAATATTAGATTCATTAGGATCTAAATTCCCTTGAGGAGTAATCACCCACTGAGAACAATTATCTAAAGTCGAAATTGAATTGGTTATCATCTGCTGCCCAATCAATAAATCTTCCTGTGTTAAAGAGTTTGAACAGTTAAGGTCGGATGCTAGTAATTGATAAGGCGAAGAAATAGCTTCTTGTCCTAAAATTTGTTGTTGCATCATTGCTAATCCATAAGTAGCGTTGGGCGAAGTACTCCATTCTCCTGCTTTTTTGGCGGTCAATCGAACCCCTTTGCCATAACCTACTCCATCAAAATCAAATTTACCATCGTTACTGGTCATATTTGCATCCAATTTTTTAGCAGTAGATACTTCGCTAAGTAACATTTCTGTTCCAGAAACTGGGATGTTTTTCCAGGTATATACTTGTCCCGTTAATTTAGAAAAAGTAGACTGTTCGTAGAATATATTTCCACTTGTAGAAGCCAAACTATCGTCGACCATTTCGCCATCTTGAACATAAGTTACTCTAGATTCCATAATGGAATTGTTAATAATAACTGCCGTTTTTCCTGCTGTAAATGATGGCATTATTTTGAAAACCATATGAAAAATAGGTTTAGCGTTATCTATCTTCACATTTTCTCCATTCTCAGAAACATATTGGAAAACCTCTTTATTGTAAAGTATATTCGTAAGTTGAGCATCATCTATTCTTTCAAACGTTCCAAATTCATTGTTTTCAATAGAAACAGTTCCCTGTAATTGATAAACTTCGGATTGGTTTTCTAAATAAACAGGAACGGTTACATTTTCGTTATTCGAAATTTTTGCATTTCCGATAACCAATCTTGCAGCAGTACGCTTAGTTACTGTTATTTCTTTAGTGAATTCATCTTTTCCACATTCGTTCTCTACTATTAATTTAATACTATACGTACCAGCTTCTTTGTATTCATGAGTAGGGTTCTTTAGACTAGATGTATTTCCATCGCCAAAATCCCATTTGTGATGTTCTCCAGAAGATAATGATTCAAAATATACTTTCAAACTATATTGGTCAAAACGGAAAGCCGCATCAGGTTTAACTGCATCTTCGATATAAACTCTAATCTTCTTTTGTACTACACAACCTATATCGTCCGTAACTGTGATGGTATAATCTCCCGCAGGCATACTATTGATACTATAACTGGTAGCCGTAAAAGTATCTTCTCCTTGAATAGGACCATCCCATCTTACATGAAAAGGTATTTCTCCCCATCCTATTCTTAATTTACCAGAACCGAGTGCCTGAGCACAACCTCCGTTTACAGCCCAAGCTTCTACTTCTAGGTTATTATCCTCTGCAATGGTGAAATATGATTCTTTAGAACATCCATTTGCATCTTCGACAGAGAAGTTATACGCCCCTACGGTAAGGTTCGAAATAACAAATAAATCTTCTGATGTTTTTTGCTCTCCCTCTTGAGTACCTGACCATTTAATGGTGTATGGTTTAGTTCCTCCACTCATTCGAAGAGTAGTTGTTCCCGGAGAATCACAAATTTGATTTCTAGTTTGAGAATTAACGACTAAAGTACTTTGCGTACTTGAAATACTGATATTGTTAGTAACAGAACAACCTTTAGCGTCCGTAATTTTAACCTTATAGTTTCCTACGGATAAATCGTTAACTGTTCCTGTTAAATTACTGGTAACAAAATCATCCTTTGAAGCGCCAGTATATGAGATAGTGTATGGTGAAAAACCTCCTACTACTTTATACTCAAAACCTCCTTTATTTGAACAACTTCCAATTGCAGTAATGGTCGCTACGAAGTTTACAGAAGACTGTTCAATAGTGAAACCTAATGGTTGAGTACAACCTTTGGCATCAGAAACAATTGAGGTGTATTCTCCTTCGGGAAGTCCGTCGAAAGAAACAAAGTCATCATAAACATTATCAAATTGTCTATTAATAGGTCCTGTTACGATTACTTTATATGGTTTAATCCCACTATTAAAGTTAATAACGGCTTCTCCTTGTTTTGCACAATTTGCATTTGTAATTTGACTAAATACTTTTATCTTAGGTAAGTTTGTAATGGTAAAGTTTTCTTCAAAAACACAACCCTCGCTATCTGTAACTCGAAGTTTGTAGTTTCCGTTTTCAAGATTATCTTCAACATAACTATTTGCATTTACAGTATTTGATTTATCTAATTGACCTGATAAGTCAATTTTATATGGTGCTAAACCGCTACTAATCGAAAGGTTCATTTGGCCTTTTTGTCCACAAGAACCGTTTTCTATGTTAGAATTAACCGTTAAGCCTTCTGCTTCTTGAATAGTAAAGTTGAATGATTTTGTACAGCCATTATTATCTGTAATTGTACCTTTATAATTACCTGAAGGAATAGAAGTGAGTTCACCTACGTTATCATACCAACTTGTTTTCATACTAATTGGTCCTTCAATTTTAACTTCATAAGGAATAGCCGCCCCTGCAACTACAATTGTTACATTACCCGTCGATTCGCATGCTTGCGAACTAACATCTGTGTTGATAGCAATATTTGAACTTGTTGTTGCTTCAAAGGTTGTAGTAGAGGTACAGTTATTAGCATCGGTAACATTCACCTTGTAAATACCTCCTGTTAATCCTTCGTAAGCGATACTATTCTGAGATGTTGTTATAGACTTATCTTCAGGTCCTGAAACAATTACTTTATAAGGTTTTTCTCCTCCTGAAATTGAAATGGTAGCTAAACTTTTAGTGTCACAGGTGCCTGATCTAAATACTGCCTGAACCTTAGTTGCTTCGGTAGATTTAAGAATCGAAAACTGTTCTGTTCGTGTACAACCATTCTGATCTTTTACAGTGATAGAATAGCTTCCTGTTGTTAAATCTGTCCAACTAATAATTCCTGTAGGAGAAGAAACCTCCCTAGAAATTTTTCCAGAAAGTATGAATTGGTAAGGAGCAGTTCCTCCAGAAGCATTAATATTCACTTGTCCATTTTGTCCACAAGTACCTTCTTTGACATTCGTGTTTAATGAAATTTCTTCAACTGTTTTAATTGAAAAGTTAAAGGTTTTAATACAACCATTTTGGTCTACTAATTTCCCGTTATATTCTCCAGCCGTTAGTGTACCTATTTCAATCTGTCTGCCTATGGTTTGTTTAAGTTTTGTTGGTCCATCTATTTCTAAAGTAAAAGGCATTACTCCTCCACTAATATCAATGCCAACGTTTCCTACAGGCGTACAATATCCATTGTTTACATCCAAATCGACTGTGATTTCTGCTGTACTTGTAATCTTAAATGTAAAGGACTTACTACAACCATTAATATCTGTGGCAATACCCGTATAATTTCCGTTTGGCAGGTCTTCGAATATTGCATCACCTGAATATACGTCCACTAAGTTGTCCATTTTAGGTCCGTCAATAGATACATCATAAGGTGCAATGCCTCCTTGAATCCAAATGTCGGCTTTGCCATTTTGTGAACAAGAACCTTGTATAACTTCTGGAGAAATAATAATGTTTGTCTGATTTCCTTCGATAGAGAACCTTTTGCTCAATTCACATCCTTTAGAATCTTTAATCTTGACAAGATAATTTCCTTCTTCTAAATCTTCAATGGTTAGAGCACCTGTATTACTGGTTCTGTTATAATCTTTTGGTCCGTCTACCAATACTATATATGGTGCAAAAGAACCATTTATAGCAAAAGTGACACTCCCTAATCCATTACAAGTTCCGTTGTTAGGAGAGATGGTGTATGCCAAATCCGTATTTTGAGAAATAACATTAAAAGTAAAGCTTCTGCTACAACCATTAGCGTCCGTAATGATTCCTGAATAATCGCCTCGAGGAAGGTCTTTAAATTTAATGTTTCCAGAAGTTACATTAGATAAATTACCTGTTTTGGGCCCATTAATAGAAACATTATAAGGTGCTAAGCCCCCTTGAACCCAAATGTCAACTTCTCCGTTTTCACCACAAAACCCATTTACTACTTCAGGGGTAACCTCTATTGTATTTTGAATACCATCAATATCAAAAGCTAATTCTAATTGACACCCGTTTGCATCTACTACTTTGGCTACATAACTTCCTGAAGGAATATTCATAAAGTCTTGCGTATTGTTCTGTGTAGTAACGGAACGGTTTGCTGCACCCGTTATCGAAATATCGAATGGTTTAGTTCCTGTATTGACAACGATTCTAGCTCCTCCGTCATCGGCACAGCTTGAATTCATTTCTGCAACATAGAAATGTACTTTTGGGATAGAACGAACAGCGAAGTTTTGTTGAACTGCACAGCCATTGTCATCAATTACTGAAATAGTGTAATTTCCTGTTTCTAAATTTTGTAATAACGTATCCGACTTGAAAGATTCAAATGATGTTGTACTTGGACCTGACAGCGTATAAAAATAAGGAGCTCTTCCTTGGTTGATTATCACGTTAGCCGAAGCAGGGTTGTCACAAGTACCATTATTGGTTTCTATGTTCAACACCAAAGGAGATTCGATAGCATTTATAACAAATTCTGTAGTTTGAGAACACCAAAATGCATCCATTACGGTTGCTTTATATGTTCCGTTAGGTAAATTCTTGAACGTGTAAGAACTTTGAGGGGTTAAGGTCTCATCTTTTATAGGTCCATCGATACTAAATGTGTATGAAGGTTGTCCGCCATTGGCACTTAATGTTACACGGCCTTTTTCTCCACAACTTCCGTTATCTACATTTGTTGAAAAAGAAATTTTATTTTCATTAATTTCTATGTCAAAAGTGAATGCTTTTTTGCAGCCTTGAGCATCTGTAACTGTTCCTTGATAACTCCCTGCTTTCAAATCTCCAAAACCTGTTGATGCATCCGAACTACTAGTTACAATTTGTTTAGCACCAGATATGTCAAATTGATATGGGGCTACCCCATTTTCAATATTTACGGTTGCAAATCCATTATTACCGCAGGTACCATTGGTCGGATAAGCGTAAACTTGCATATTAGACCCTTTGTCGTTTATTACAAACGTTCTTGTTTTGGAACAACCGTTAGCATCTGTGATTTTTACATGATAATTACCTGCCAACAATTCATTAAAGTTGAAACTACCATTATTACTCGATAGTTTTTGATTGATAGGGCCAGTCATTTCTAACTGATAAGGAGATTTTCCTCCAGCAGTAAATACCTTAACACTTCCGCCAACACCACAAGTGGCATCTTTGGAATCTACTGTTAAATCTAAACCTGAAGTTGATCGTGTCACCTCAAAAGAGAAATCTTTTACGCAACCGTTAGCATCTGTAAACCAGCCATTATACCGTCCCGCAGATAGATTATTAAAGGTATGTGAATTAGTATTTAAATTAGATTGTTGACGGTTAGTAGAACCTGTAATCTCGAGTTGGTAAGGTTGTTTTCCTCCATCCATTTTAAAGGTCGCAGCTCCATAGGTACTGTTGCAGCCTATATTTGTAACTTCTGTAGATAAATACAAATTAGAATTTGTATTTTGATTTATTGTAAAGTTCACTGTTTTACTACAGCCATCCGTATCTTGAATAAACAGGTTATAGTCTCCGACGGGTAAATTAGGAATAGTGAAATTATTATCAACATCGTTGTTGGAAGCACTTGCCGCTCCTGATAGGATAATTTTTAATGGTCTTTTTCCATTAGGTACAGAAACGGTGGCACTTCCTTTACTCGAACCACAACTGGCATCGACAGTAGATAGGTTAACAGATAAACCTCCACCTTCATCTTGGATAACAAATGATTTGTTTGCAACACAACCATCAGCGTCTTGTACTTTTACGTTATAATTTCCTGCCCCAATAGAAGATACTGAGATTTGGCTTCCAGAAAAGCAGTTTTGGTAATATGCATCTCCTGTAAATGTGATAATATATGGAGCTTTACCTCCATTAATTTTAAATTTGTAAACACCATTCTTCTTGCCACAAGTTGCCGCAGTATTTAAGGTTTCGTTAATCGAGATACCGCACGAAGAAGCACAGTTGACACGTAGGTTATAACTTCCTTGGGCTCCATTATACCCATCAACAACTACATAATATGTACCTTCATCTAAAGTAGCTTTTATGGATTCATTATTTCTGCCGGTGTTTTGGCTAAATGCAATCATATCTTTCAAATTACAAGAATTCAAAAGAATCAACTCTAAGTCAGAAGATAAATTGGACAATAAAATATCAACTTCGCCTCTTTCTGTTATTGTAAATTCATGGACAACTTCAGGTCCATTATTATCTACATTTAATTTATTTAAATTTTTTCCGTAATAAGCCACCACGTTATCAAAGCCGTTTACAGTTGTCCCATTGTAAGTTTCTCCACAAGTTAGGCTCACATTAGACCAACATTCTAATGCTTCGCAACCAACTTCCAACCTAAACTCAACATCTTTAGTGCTCTTCTGAGCATCAACTACAATATAATAACTGCCAATAGGTACGTCTAAGATAATACCTTCGTTATTTGAAGCACTATTGCTCGTAATACTTTGTCCTACACAAGAAACCACAGAGCATTCGTCTTTCAGAATAAACAAATCTAAGTCTGTTCCTATGGTTTGAATTTCAAGTCCAACCTGTAATGGTCCAGAGCCTGTTTTTTCTATTCTATATATTTTTTCAGCACCCGAGAAATTATAATTATTACAACCAGGATAATTATTTATTAAGCTTGTTTCTCCTGCTTTCAACCAATCTTCTTTATAAGCACCACAAGCCAATGCTTCTGCTTTTTGACACCATAGGGATGTTTCTCCGCAAATCCCTCTAGTATAACTTTTTACACCTGCTTTTTCAGCAAAACAAGAGTTGCTGTAGGTAACACCATTACAACCACACACTGGATAATATTCTTTTGAACAAGAAACGTTAGCTTGAGGAGTCTCTATACAGCTAGATTCGCATTCGCCTGAAGTATAGAATGTTACTCCTGAAACTTCGGCTTCGCAACTATTGTCGTAAGTAATATTGTCACAGCCACATACAGGCTCGTAAATTTCTGGACAATTAAATGCAAGCGCTCCTTTGTCACTTACTTCAACCTCGTCTCTATTTAGTATTAATTCTGGAGAGTAACAATTATTCTGGTCAGAGCAAGCTCCTTCAGTATATGTAACGATTCCGGCATTTTCTGCCTCGCAACTATTAGAGTATGTAACCTCATTACAACCACACACAGGTGCATATAATTGAGGACAGGCGTTAATGTTGGTGGCTATTTGCGAAGCATCTATGCATCCGCTCTGACAAGTACCTTTAGTGTAAGCCTTGACTCCTGCGGCTTCGGCGTAACAGGCGTTTAGGTATGTTATACCATCGCAACCGCATACAGGATCTACAACATCAGAACAATTATCTGTGTTGAATTTATTAGAATTGTCAATACATTGGGAAAATAAATGGGTGGAAATAAAATACAAACACCCAAACAGCAATAGCTTGTAAACTTTTTTGTTCATAGTCAAGAATTTTGAATAAATATTGTTAATGGATTATAATTTTTCTTTTCCGTATATCTACGACATAGATATGCAGGGTTTATTAGCAATAATAAACAAGTGTAATAAGCTTATAGGGTTGAAATGTTTTTATTTTTAAGCGACTGAGTGTTTTACTATACCCACTTTGTTATCAATCAATAATTTATGATTAAAAATGGGCATGGGAAAGTAAAAAATGAGTTAAACAAATGTAATATTATAATGTCACATTATTTTACAAATAAATATATTTTAACGTCATTTTAATGGTTTTTGACATTTTTCTATCAAAATTCTAACATAATGACATCTATAAACCTTAAAGAGTTGATTTATAGAATGATGTTTATACTTCTGTAACGCCTACTATATAAGCCAAGTAGCGAAATTAGATTAATAGTTGAGTAAAGTGTTTGTTGGTTTTATTGTATTGTCTTCTACTAAATCTTTAATAAACTTGTTAATTTGCTTTTTGGTAACATTTGGCATACAAATAATGTGAGTATTATTTAACTCTGTTGCCAACTGCCATTTTGTTTTTAATCGTTCAGACGTTTTAGGAATAACGATAGTAATTGCTCCAGGGTTAGACCAAGCATAAATGCCTCTATTTAATAGTTCTTTTTTACAATATTCCGCCATTTCTAAACTGCGATGATACCTAGATTGAAAGCCAGAAACACCTAGCTTTTTTATTGCATGCCACAAGAACAAAGAACTATGTCCATTCCTTGACCCTGAGATGGTCGTGTCTAACGACCCTATGTAGGATATTTGTTTCGCAATTCTTTCTCGATAAGACCTTTTGGTAATGATAACTCCACACGGTATTGGAGAGCCAATGAACTTATGCCCACTTATTGAAATACTATCAGCACCATCTGCGAAATCGAAGGGGATTTTGGGTTGGATAAACGAACCGTAGGCACCCGCTAACGCCGCATCACAATGAATGTAGGAATCGTATATAGCTGCTTTTTTTAATATTTTTCTTACTCGACTGACATCATCTTTTGCTTCAGTCATTGTGGTTCCGAAAGTGGTTAAAATAATAGCAGGTCTATCTCTATTTAACTTTAATGTATTTTCTAAATCCTTATAGTCTATTTCTCCATTTTTTTGAGTCCGAATAGTAATACTCGGTACATTAAGCAGGTGGATATTCTTTTTAACTGAATAGTGTGTTGATTCGGAATAATAAAACATAGCATTGGGATATAACTCCCTAGCTAGATAAAGCCCGAATAGATTGCTTTCAGAGCCTCCGTTCGTTACATACCCCCAATAGTTTTCTAAATCTGCATTTAATAGTCTTGCAAAAAACCTAATGATTTTTCGTTCTACGTCATGAGTATTTACCTTGTAAGTAGAATCTTCAAAAGGGTCTCCTATGTTGTTGATAGGAAGTTTAAGAAATGGGTTTAATTCTTCATAGTCAAAGTCTTTAGATACGGGATATCCTAAAAACTTATTCCTAACTTGAGATAGTTTTTCTTTTAAATTTTGAAGTTTTTTCTCACCAAAAATATCTCTCATAACATTACTTTTAATTAAGTGAATCAATCTTCAAAATTAGCTATAATTAGTTTTAATAACTAAATTAAGGATTCAATTAGACAATTATGCTTATTTTGATAGTAAATAAAGAAATAATTACTTTTGAAATGATACTTTTAAATCAAAAAAAGAAAAAACGTCTACAAAACTATGGATGCGATTAATAAAAAAATTCTAACCATATTGCAAAAAAATGCAAAACTAAACACAAAAGAGGTTGCACAACATGTAGGGTTAAGTACAACTCCAACCTATGAGCGGATAAGAAAACTAGAAGAAGCTGGATTGATAAAAAAATATGTGGCGATATTGGACAGGGACAAAATCAAAAAAGAAATTATCGCTTATTGTCAAGTTACGCTATACAAACATGAAAAAACATTATTGGATAAGTTTAAAAAAGATATTCAACAAAACGTGGAAGTAATGGAGTGCCATAAGGTATCAGGTGATTTCGATTTTTTGATAAAAATAGTAGCCAATGATATGAAACATTTCCAGTTCTTTATTAATGAAAAACTAACCATTGTCGAGGGAATATCTAAATTTAGAAGCTCTTTTGTTATGGAAACCATCAAGGAAGAAACTGCATATACTTTATAGCATTACTATAATTCATTAACAGAAACTACCTAAATAAGCAAAATTTTACACAGAACTTGCAAATTAAAAAAAACGGAAACTGCATTTTGTGTAACTTTGCATCTTGTATGAAAATTAAAATTTTGTAAAAACAAAAAATTGCAATGGATTATTTTAAAGAATCGCTCAAGCTACACAAGGAAAATAAAGGAAAGATTGAAGTCATTCCTAAGATAGAAGTTAATACCAAAGATGACCTGTCTAAGGTATATTCACCTGGTGTTGCAGAGCCTTGTAAAGTAATAGCAGAAAACCCTGATGCAGTATATGATTATACCATCAAAGGGAATACTGTTGCTATTGTTTCTGACGGTTCAGCAGTATTGGGTTTAGGAAATATAGGAGCTAAGGCTTCAATTCCTGTGATGGAAGGAAAAGCAATGCTTTTTAAAAGGTTTGCAAATATAGATGCGTTTCCTATCTGTATCGATAGTCAAGATACTGAAAAAATAATAGAGACGGTAAAACTAATAGCTCCTGTTTTTGGTGGAGTTAATTTAGAAGATATTTCTGCTCCACGTTCTTTCGAGATAGAAGAAAGACTACAAGATATAGGTATTCCTGTTTTTCATGACGACCAACACGGTACTGCTATCGTAACTTTAGCAGGTTTATTGAATGCAGCTAAAGTAGTTAAGAAAAGTATATTCGACCTTAAAGTTGTTGTGAATGGTGCAGGTGCTGCGGGAATTGCAATTACTAAACTGTTACGCTGTATAGACCAAGAGGCGAGTGAATGTATTTCTGTTAAAGAGGTTGTGGTTTGTGATAGCAAAGGAATTATATCTAAAGAAAGACAAGATTTAAATAGTACTAAGGTAGAAATCTTAAAATACTCTAATCCTGAAAACAGGACTGGAGATTTAAAAGAAGCTATCAGAGGTGCAGATGTTTTTATAGGAGTAAGTAAAGGTGGACTTTTAAACGCTGACGACATTAAAACAATGGCTAAAGATGCTATTATTTTTGCTATGGCAAATCCAATTCCTGAGATTATGCCAGAAGAAGCAATTAAAGGTGGTGCAGCAGTAGTAGGAACAGGTCGTTCTGATATGCCTAATCAAGTGAATAATGTATTAGGGTTTCCTGGGATATTTAAAGGAGCTTTGCAAGTAAGAGCAAAAAGAATTACACCAGGTATGAAGTTGGCTGCTGTTTTTGCAATTGCAGATCAAGTAAAGGAACCGAGACATGATTATGTTATTCCTGCAACATTAGACGAATCCGTTGCCATAGCGGTTGCAGATGCTGTTGCAGCAAAAGCTACGGAAGAAATGAAAAAAGGGATTTTATAATACCTTCATCTCATTTTTCTAATAAAAAATTATAATTTTGATAAAAAGACCGCTTTCTTACAGGAAACGGTCTTTTTAAATTAAAAATGAATGAAAATGAAAATAGAACAATTATATACAGGCTGTTTGGCTCAGGGAGCATACTATATCGAGAGTGATGGAGAGGTGGCAATCATTGACCCATTGCGTGAGGTACAACCTTATATTGATCAGGCATCCGAAGCCAATGCAAGCATAAAATATATTTTTGAAACTCATTTTCATGCTGACTTCGTAAGTGGTCATATTACATTATCCAAAAAAACCAATGCTCCCATTATTTATGGACCAAATGCAAACCCTAACTTTGATTGCATCATAGCTGAGGATGGGCAAGTGTTTTCATTGGGTAAAATAACCATTACAGCACTGCATACCCCTGGACATACGATGGAAAGTACGACGTACTTAGTGAAAGATGAAACAGGAAAAGATTATGCTATATTTAGTGGTGATACTTTGTTTTTAGGCGATGTAGGAAGACCCGATTTGGCACAAAAAGGAGCCGAGATAACAGCAGAAGACTTAGCTAAAACATTATTTAATAGTCTTAGAAATAAAATAATGCCTTTGGCGGATGACGTTATTGTTTATCCTGCACATGGAGCAGGGTCGGCTTGTGGTAAAAACATGATGAAAGAGACTGTGGATACCTTGGGCAATCAGAAAAAGGTAAACTATGCACTACGTGTTGACATGACCGAAGATGAATTTGTGACGGAAGTATTAGATGGTTTGGTAGCACCGCCTGACTATTTTCCTTTAAATGTAAAATTAAATAAAGAAGGCTACGAAGATATTGACGATGTTATCCATAGGGCTAATAAACCTTTGTCTGTAGAAGAATTTAAAGCATTAGCAAATAGTACAGGAGCTTTGGTGTTAGATGTTAGACATCAAGATGAATATTGTTTGGGGCATATTCCTCGCTCTATTTTTATAGGAATTCATTCGGGTTTTGCTCCATGGGCAGGTGCCTTAATTGCAGATATTCAGCAACCTATCCTTTTGGTTACTCCTATAGGCAAAGAAGAAGAAACAATTACCCGACTATCGAGAGTCGGTTTTGATAATACACTAGGCTTTTTAGCCGGAGGTTATGAAGCATGGAAAGAAAGTGGAAATAAATTTGACACTATAGATTCTATAGAGGCAAAAGACACAAAGGTAGCCACAGCTACTTTTGATGTAAGAAAACCCACAGAGTTTGAACAAGGAAGCATAAAGGGAGCTTATAACAGCCCACTTTCAGAAATAAATAAGCATCTAGAAAAGTTTCCAAACGAAGGAATCTTTCAAATCCATTGTGCTGGAGGATATAGGTCTATTATTGCAGGCTCAATTCTAAAAAGCAGAGGTATTCACAATTTTGTTAATATCTTAGGAGGGTATAATGAGATTAAAAAATTCCAGATTTAAATGTTTATATAATTTTTTTAGCCTTAAACTTGACTTTTTTCTAATTAAGATTATTATTAGGTGAATATTCCATAAAAAATGGAACCAAATTTGGCGATTATTACGTTAGGGCTAAAAATAGTTTTGACGCCCGATTAAATGTAGAAGAATAGAAATTATCAATCTAACAAATAGGGCAAAAAATTGAAATACGGCTTCTGATTATTTACATTTGCCAAAATTTTTAACTAAACAACAATTTTATAACTTAATTTACGAACAAAATGTATTGGACACTTGAATTAGCACATCACCTCGAAGACGCACCTTGGCCAGCTACTCGCGACGAACTAATCGATTATGCTATTAGATCAGGTGGGCCTCTTGAGGTTATTGAAAACCTGCAGGCTATGGAAGATGAAGGGGAACTTTATGAAAGCATGGAAGATATATGGCCAGATTATCCTAGAAAAGATGACTTTTTGTTCAATGAAGATGAATATTAAGTCTAGTATCTGAAAAGGATAAAATCTGCAAACCTGTCACAAAATACATAGCTATTTAGTGACAGGTTTTTTTTATTTTAAACTAATCTTAATTATATTCGTAATAATATAAATACTCGACAGACCAAATGATAAACAACAACAAATCAGTAGATTGCATTTATGAAGAATTTGATAGAAATCTCAAAGATTGTCACAAAAAAGAAGGTAAAAAAGATTGAAATATTTGATGAGCATTCATTAAAAAATAAAAACAGTAAATTCAATGAATTTTATGAAGCACTCATGGCTAATAAATTCAAAAATGACCGTGATGCTGCTACTTTTTTATACGACTGTAGACCTACTGATGATAAATATCGGCAATTAAAATCGAGATTTAGAAAACGATTGCTTAATACTTTATTCTTTCTTGATGTTAATCTACCTTCTACATCTTCATACGACAGAGCTTATTTCTCATGTAATAAAGATTGGACATTAGTTAAAATTTTACTCTCTAATAATGCAGATAATACGGCTGCCAGTTTAGCTAAACAAATACTTACTACCGCCTTAAAATTCAAGTTCGCAGATGTAATTGTTAACTGTTCTAGAATACTAAGAAGATACTATGCGTATAATGGTTTGGAAAATGACTTCGAAATCTATGACGCACATATTAAGCAGTATTCAAACATATTAGAAGCCGAAATACGTTCAGAAGAGCTATACCAAAGAGTTTTAATGAATTACTTAAAACCCAAAGGTAAAAGTGCTGACATTAAAGAAAAGATAGATACCTTCTGTGATGCATTGGTAGGATTGTCCGAAAGTTTTGAGTCTCCGGTTATCACCTATCATATGTTTTTGGTTTGGGCATATAGGTACGAGATGTTATTTGACTTCGAACTTATGCTTGAAGTATGTTCGCAAGCAGAGCAATATATTGAAGCTCATCCTCATTATTATCAAGATGAAAAATTAGCTTCTTTTCTACTGATGAAAATGTCTGCCTATCTCCATCTAAGAGATTGGAGAAATGGAAAAAATAATGCTGAAAAATCCCTTTCTTCATTCCCTACAGGAAGTTTGCCTTGGTATAATTTTATGGAATATTATATCATGTTGGCAATACATACTGAAAACTACTTAAATGCAGTTGCCATTTATGAAAAGGCTACCACTCACCGCAATTTCAAAAAATTGCCAGTAGAAAAACGTGAGCTATGGAACATATTTAATATCTATATTAATTATATTATTGAAACTGAAGTTGAGAATATTCCAATCTTAGCATCTACGAAAAGGAAATCTTTTATTGTTAATAAATTCTTAGATAACCCTTTGTTATACAATAAAAACTTAAGAATCTTTACCGTTCAATTGGTAATTGCTCAGATATTATTTTTATTAGAAAAAAGAAACTACTCTGCTATCAACGAACGAGTTGACAGACTCAAAGGTTATGCAAATAGACAGCTTAAAAAAGAAGAATTCGTTAGAGTAGTACAAATGATAAGATTAATTCAACAAGCCGCTAAAGCAAATTTTGAACAAGATAGACTTTCAAATACAGAAAAGTATTTAACTATTCTTAAGCAAAATCCGTTTTATTATAGAGGTCAAATCAACGAAATTGAGATTATTCCATTCGAAAAGATATGGGATAAAATATGCAGTAAGTTAGAACGTTAATCTTTTTTATTAGCAAGCATAAGACTAATGCTATTAATATGCTCGACAGGGTTCACTCTCATGTGAGGGGTAATGCTGAATTGGTATTTGCCCTTTTCTTGGAATTTTACGTTTTTTTGGAGGGTAAATAATATTTCACATTCATGGCCACTACAGTCACCTTTCCAAAAACCTGCTTTATCTGCCAAATCAAATGATATGATATCTTTTATGCTACTTCCGTCAGGAAAAGTAGTGCTAATTTGGGTATATATATTTTGATATTCATAACCATCATCGATATTCATTGCTATTAGTAAATCAAAAACACTTGAAGTGTCAAGATTTATTTCTAAATCGAAGATAGCGGGGTCGCTTTCACTCCATGACGAATTTAATACCTCAAACTTCTTGTGGAAAATATAATTTTCAGAACATGAAGAAAGAAAAATTACTAAGCCTAATAATAAAAAAGTTCTTCTTAACATTTAATCATTTTTGAATACGGTTTCATACTACCATATAGCACAAAACTAACAAATCAATAGTAATAATCGAAAAACTTATCATAACTATTTAGCCCTCTAGCTTTTAGTATTTCTTTATAATTGGCCTGAGAGATAGGGTAAACTTCATAATTAGTAGTTCCTATTAGGAAATCTGCCTGATTTTCTAATACCCTTTTATAATATTTAACTGCCGCAATCTGGTTAGGGAATTTTCTAATTACAATAATAGCATTCTTAACATCTGTTCCGATATAGATATTAGAAACACGGAGCCTTAAATCTTTTGCATTTTTTCTATTATAGCTTGAAATATCTGTTTTGGATTCGCTAATGTTCTTTTCTTTTCCTTTCATCAAAACGATAACATAATGCGGAGCTTTTTCATCTACTTTAAAGGGCAAGCCTTTTAAATGCGAGGGCACTTCTCCACTTGTGTTCGAATCACTAACGATTCCTACGGAAGCTCCACTAATAATAGCAACAATTTCCTTCGCTTTTTTTGCTTCTGCACTATTAGGATGTTTTTCAACCAGTTTATTCAGAGAAGCTATATAAGCTTCTTCTCCTTCTTTTTTTCCTATGCACATCGATTCTAATAAGCTATATTTGGGCAATAAAGGGTCGTCGTGTTCTAATAGAGGAATTGTTCTTTTAACCATTTTTAATGCCTGACTTACATTGCCTTTTTCAAACATAGAATAAATGGATTCGTAGCTATCTATTTTACTATTAGTAGATTTTTTCTTTCCTCCTAATGCCTCTGTATATTTTGAATTGGGAAATTTATCTTTTAATAATTCTTTATATTTATTTGCAGTACTTGTTTTTTTCAAATTATTATAAGAACTATATAAATAATAATAGATAGCATCCAAGTGGTTAGGGTTGTTATAATTACCTAATAAATCATCTTCTAATACCTGAATAGATAGGTCGTACCTTTCTAACAAATCATGGTATTGCATGCCTAATTTTTCGTAATTACGACGGATAATTTGATGTGATTTTAGTTTTTCTTCCTCTGTTTTTGGCACATTAGCAAAGATGTCATCTAATTCTGCATTATTTACCGATTCTCCTTCTACTTCTGAGTTTTTAGAATTACTTACACTTTGAATCTCCGATTTTACTCTCCAGTTATCTACCAGAGGAATGTTTCCATAAGTTTTCTCAAACTGTTTTGCTCCTTTTTTTACAGCTTTATCGCTATAAGCGAAAAATGTAGATTTTTTACGTTCATCCGAAGATTCGCTGTTTTTTGCTCGTTCTATCAATTGCTGATTAATCTGGCGAATACGTTCCTGTTGTCTCTCTTTTTTTATTTGTTTAGCTAAACTAGACCTTTCGGCATCAGTCATATTTGCAATTTTCAAAAGAGAGTCTTGCATTTCAATTTCGGTTATTAATTGAGCAATTTCTATCAGATTGTCTCTTCTTAGCTTTAATACAGAATAGTCCTCATCTTCTTCTGTCATGAAAGTAAGTGTGGTATCATAATAGTTTTTAGCATTAACAAAATCA
>CALAJP010000221.1 GCA_937922815.1 uncultured Saprospiraceae bacterium | reverse complement strand
CTATAAGAGCTAGAGTTAGTAGGCTAGTTCGAAAAACTTTATCTTTCTCTAAATCTGATAAATGGCACAATTTAGCTATTGCATGGTTCTTTTGGCAATTTAACATTGAAAGACTAGAGCATTATATTTGATACACCGCCGTATTTTCGATATACCCAAATTTATAGCCAAAAAACCAGAAGGTATTGATGCTGATGATTGGATAGTAGAAATTCTTTCAGAATTGGAAGACAAGGTTTCCGAAATCCTAGATAATCAATATATTCCTAATCGAAACGATAAAATTAATCAACTAGCTATTTTCGCAAAGAAGAATAATATGCCATTGTTAGCCACCAAAATATTAACCAAAAACTTAACCAATGAAGAAATTAAGTCACTGGCAATCGATATCCATAATTATGTATTAGAAGAAAGAGATATTGTGAGTCGGCAAAATTAAGCGGACAGCTATCGGCTGACAGCCGACAGCTGACAGCTGACAGGGGGCTGTTTTTCATTTTTTAGTTTTAATTATGATTTAGAAAATTCAATTTGAATATCCTTTTCATTAAGAATACTGTTGTCTTAATCTCTTTAAGATAACATTTTTTTGAGCTTTTATATTTCAAAATTATTTTTAATGATAGTTATCATTTTTAAAAGAGGGCTAAATTAATTTTAACAATACTATTTTTTAAGAAATGGGGATATTTATCCATATTTTGAAAGTGCATTAGGAATGGAGTGCCTATTTCTTCAATAAAACACTTTTTAGGAATGAATTTTTCCATGATGAAAAAAAGCAATTTTCTGCTAATAATATTAGGTTTTATTTTATTATCAATTTTATTTTACCAAGAGACTATTTTTTACCCTCCAAGTTTTATTCACGAATGGACACAGGCAGACCATTTGGCATTGAGTATTCATTTTCAAAAAAATGGGTATAATATATTTTTACCTGAAACTTATAATTTACAATCCTTAAATGGAATAACGGGGGTTGATTTGCCATTAATGGATTGGATAGTTGCAGTTATATCCAATATATTAGGAAGTGACCTTTCTCTTACATTTAGACTGACAGTTCTGGGGTTCAATTTTATTGGATATTATTTTCTGTATCGGTGGAGTAAAGCGTTTATTGAAGATGAATTACTGGCTGTTTTTCTTACCGTATTTGTGTTTACTATTCCAATATTAGTTTATTATCAAGCAGGAATGATACCGAGTATGACTTCATTTCCTCTTTTGTTGATGGCAAATTATGCCTACCACAAAAACAAGGTGAATTATTTTCTTGTGTGTTTAACATTAGCTGTTTTGGTAAGAAGCACATTTGGGATTTTTTGGATTACGTTTCTTATTATTTCTACCCAAAATTTGTTTAAAAATAAAAACGTTTTGAAATGGAGTATTTCTTTAATGTTTATTGTAAGCTACCAAGTTTATAAACACTATTTGAATGAAATTTATGGAAGCCAATTCCTAACTACCATTTTACCTGCTAGAGATTGGGATAATTTTGTTTGGGCAATTACGACAACTCTTCGAAATTGGAAATTTCAATTATTTACTATTGGTCATTATTTAATGATTTTCGTAATTGTTTGGCTAGGGAGTAAAAGATTTCGTTTTGATATACGAAATAATTATCTCCAAATTATAACAATATCATTATTAGGTTGTACATGTTTTTTCTTTTTAATGCTTCGTCAGTTCCCCCATCACGAATACTATTTTATAGATACATTTTATTATCCATTAATTTTAATAATTGCAGTGTTTTTGCAAAGTGCCAAAGAATTTTTATTAAGAAATAAAAGGCTAACCATTATTGGGGGAGTCATTTTATTAGTATTGGGTACATTCCAATCGTTTCAAATTCAGAAAGATAAATACGCTGATGGAGATAGAAATAACGCAGAAAAAGTACGAAAAGCATTTTTAGAGGCGGATAAATTATTAGATTCTTTAGGAATTCGTAGAGATGCCAAGCTTTTAGTTTTAGAACCTTTCAATACGAATACGCCTTTAATTTCGGCGGACAGAAAGGGTTGGACTTGTTTGAAATCCTTGCCCAAAGAATTTGACGAATACCTGCAAAAGGATTTTAATTATATACTAGCTGCGGATTTTTTAGTTCCGTCCGAAATTTTATCGATAGACGAAAGAATGTTTAAACGATTGAAACGAATAGGAGGAAACGGAAAGATTAGTGTTTTTGAACTAGATACTGAAGAAAAAAATAAGAAGATTAAAGAACTATTAGATTTTTCAGGGGAAGTAATTTCTTTTAATATTGTTCCTAACGAAATAGATTCTGTAAAGTTAGGTAGTCTATCAAAAATACCTAAGATGTACGACGAAAATTCGAATTCATTTTTTAGAACCGAAGAAGATGAATTATATCCTTTAACCTATGAGTTAGATAATCCATTTGAGCGATATAAATTTAAAAAAATTCTATTAGAAACAACTATCAAATCAAAGGAAGATATTAGTGATTTAGCTTGGGTTGCTAATGTGTTAAATGAAGAAAATGAACATTTATATTATGTTCAATACACAATTAAACAAACTCTGAAAAATAATTATTTCAATTATCAATGCATGTTTCTGCTTCCAAAAAATATAGAAAATCCAAGTTTGCTGAAAATATACTTAGTGAATCAACAAAAAATAAGTGTTGACATACAGAAAGTTAAAATCACATTTTTAAACTAACCCCATTACTTTTGAGCTTTAGTAACCAAAAACAGTCCAATAACTAAAAACATAGTATTAGGTATCCATATTCCGACCCATGGAGGAACCAAATCTCCCTGAGCAAACGAAACCGAAAATTTGGATATAAACACATAGAGTGCACCCAGTGCCACCCCAATTGCTAAATGAACGCCTATTCCTCCTCTTGTCTTTCGAGAAGCAATAGCCACCGCGATTAGCGTCAAGATAATAGAAGTAAAAGGTTCTGCGGTACGTTTATAAAATTCAACCATAAGACTTTTTGTTCCGCCTGCTCCTCGTTTTTTTTCAGAGGCTACAAGTTCTAATAATTGAGGAGAGGTGAGCTCTTCATTAAAATTTCTGAGAGTAATAAAGTCATCGTGAAAAAACAATAGAGTGGTATCAATGGCTTTTCCTATAAAGCGTTGATAACTTTCTTTGTTTTCGTGAAAGTCTCGAATTTCATAATTTTTTAATTTCCACCGACCAGGAGTTCCTAATGATTTGGCTTGACTGGCTTTGAGCGTAGAAACTAAGTTTCCGTTTTCAAAAGATTCTAATCGCACATTATAAGCGATAGAATCCGTTTTGTTATATCGTTTTACGAATATTTTTTGATTTTCGGCAGTAAAAAGATGCACCCCTTCTGTTTTACCAGAGTCTGGCTTATTCCAAACATACTTCCGTTGAAATTCTAACCTAGTTTTATTCATCATCGGAAATAAGATATGGTTTCCAAAGAGATGAAATATAGTAATAAGCGAAGCGGATAACATGAATGGTCTCAAAAAACGACGATAACTAACCCCTGCATTGAAAATAGAAATGACTTCGGAATCGGTTGCCATTCTAGAGGTGAAAAAAATCACAGCTATGAGCACATAAAGGGGAATCAATAGTGCCGAAATATAAACGGTGAAATTTATAGTATATTCAATAAAAATGGTATAAAAAGGTAATTCACTTTCAATGAAGTCATTTATTTTTTCGGCAAAGTCGATGACTGTTGCTATCAAAATAAATATCATTACCGTAAAACCGAATGTTTTAAAAAACTTACCAATTATATATCTATCGATTTTTGTTATCATAGTCGCCTTTCCAATTGTGGTACCATACTATCTTTCCATTGTCCGAACGTTCCTTCTTCTATTTTTAGTCTCGCTTGTTTTACTAACCAAAGATAAAAACTTAAATTATGTAGCGTAGTAATTTGACCTGCTAACAATTCTTTTCCTTGGAATAAATGTCTAACATACGCCTTGGAATATTCTTGACTGGCATAACAAGGATTTTCGGCATCTAAGGCACTATAATCGTTTTTCCATTTTGCATTTTTGATATTAATAATACCGTTTCTTGTATAAATCAAACCATGTCTTGCATTTCGAGAAGGCAACACACAGTCAAACATATCAACGCCTAATGCTATGGATTCTAAAATATTGGCTGGTGTTCCTACTCCCATTAGGTAACGAGGTTTGTCTTTGGGTAGAATTTGACAAACTTCATGAGTCATGGCATACATTTCTGGTGCAGGTTCGCCAACCGAAAGTCCTCCGATGGCATTGGCAGGCATATCTTTGCTGCTAATTACCTCGGCTGATATTTTTCTCAAATCAGAATAAGTAGAACCTTGAACGATAGGAATTAACGTCTGCTTATACCCATGCAAATCATCTGTTTCGTTGAATTTTTTGATACACCTATCTAACCAACGATGTGTCATTTGCATAGACCGTTTGGCGTAATTATATTCGCAAGGGTAGGGGGTACATTCGTCAAAAGCCATAATGAAATCTGCCCCAATGATACGTTGCGTTTCCATGACATTTTCTGGAGAGAAAAAATGTTTAGAACCATCAATATGAGAGGAAAAAGTAACACCTTCTTCTTTTATTTTTCGGCTACTGCCTAATGAATAAACTTGGTACCCGCCACTGTCTGTCAAAATTGGTTTTTTCCAATTAATAAACTTGTGTGTGCCACCTACTTGTTTAAAAACATCTAAGCCCGGTCTTAGATAATAGTGATAGGTATTGTTGAGAATGATCTCAGCTTTGATATCATTTTCTAGTTCACGTTGATGGACACCCTTTACAGACCCGACTGTGCCAACAGGCATAAAGATGGGCGTTTTTATTTCTCCATGGTCAGTTGTGATTGTTCCTGTCCTTGCATCTGTTTGAGGGTCGTTATGGTGAATATCAAATTTCATCTTCTTATTTTATTAACACCAAAAAGACTGGCGGCACTAACTTCCGACAGTCTTTTTGATAATGATATACATATTGTGTTTAGGCGTTAAAAATTATACCAAATCATCTTCTGCTGAACTTGATTCAGTATTATTTTCAGGTTCTACTTTTGATTCATTTTCAGAAGAACTAGCAGCTTCGGGTCTAATTTCTTCATCATAAATAAATGGTCTTGCACCAACCAATCTTTCTACATCAGATTTTAGTAAAACTTCTTTCTTTAAAAGCTCTTGGGCTAATAGTTCTAATTCTGCACGTTTTTCAGTTAATAAAGCTTTAGCTCTTGTATATTCTTTGTTGGTAATATCTCTGATTTCAGTATCCATTAAGTTACCTGTTTCTTCAGAATAAGGCTTGCTAGGACTATTGTTCATCATATCGTAATATGAAACCTGACCAATTTTAGGACTCATTCCATAAATAGCAACCATACTGAATGCCATTTTAGTCACCTGGTCCAAATCATTTTGAGCACCCGTAGATATTTTACCAAAAACTAAGTCTTCGGCAGCACGCCCTCCCAAAGTCATACACATTCTATCTAACAACTGTTCTGTTCTTTGTAAATATTCTTCTCTAGGTAGATATTGAGCATAGCCCAATGTACCAATTCCTCTAGGGACAATAGTTACTTTTACTAACGGAGAAGCATGCTCTAAGAACCAACCACAAATAGCGTGACCTGCTTCGTGATAAGCAATGATTTCTTTTTCGGCAGGAGAAATTAATTTATTTTTCTTTTCAAGACCTCCAATAACTCGGTCCAATGCATAATTAAAATCATCCATCGAAACCGCTTTTCTATTTCTTCTAGCAGCAACCAATGCCGCTTCGTTACATACATTAGCAATTTCGGCACCTGCAAAACCTGGAGTCATTTCGGCTAATTCTCTCGAACCAATACTATCTTCTGTTTTGATGCTCTTTAAATGTACTTTAAAAATAGCCTCTCTACCTACAATATCAGGTCTATCAATTCCGATTTGTCTATCAAATCTACCTGGTCTCATCAACGCAGAATCCAAAATATCAGGTCTATTGGTTGCCGCCATCATGATAACGCCTTTGTCTGTGGCAAAACCATCCATTTCTACCAATAGTTGGTTAAGGGTATTTTCTCTTTCGTCATTACCACCTTGCATAGCATTCTTTCCACGTGCTCTACCGATAGCATCAATTTCATCAATAAATACGATACATGGAGCTTTGTCTCTTGCTTGTTTGAACAAATCTCTAACTCGAGACGCACCTACACCCACAAACATCTCAACAAAATCAGAACCTGAAATGGAGAAGAAAGGAACACCCGCTTCACCTGCGACTGCTTTAGCTAATAATGTTTTTCCTGTACCTGGAGGGCCTACCAAAAGAACGCCTTTAGGTATTTTACCTCCCAAAGAAGTGTATTTTTCTGGAGTTTTTAAGAAATCGACCACTTCCATTACTTCCTCTTTGGCTTCATCCAATCCTGCAACATTTTCGAAAGTAACATCTACTTTTTTATTATCGAAAAGAGTGGCTTTCGATTTTCCAATATTAAATATTTGACCACCAGCACCACCGCCACCTGAAAACCTTCTCATGATAAAAACCCAAATCACAACTATTAATAGGATAGGGAATAGAACACTTAGAAACAAATCCATCCAATTGGTTTCGCTAGTATGCTCTAACTGTACCCTTTGCGTAAGCGGAAAAGACGATTCTACTTGATTAATTCTATTTTCGAATACCTCTAAAGAGCCAAATTTTGCGATATAATTAGGGTTTTTGGTACTCAGAAACTCAGATACGTTAGCATCTTTGTATGTTTCTTTTTTTAGGGCGTCGTTTTTAAGAAAAACTCTTGCTTTTTCTTTATTAACAACAATTATTTTGTCAACATCTTGGTCAGAAACCATAGAAACCAATCTATTGAGATCGATATGCTGCGTTCCTTGATTATTACTGATATTGAATAAGTTGATACCGATAAGCAAAACAACCACAGCACCTAATAGCCATTGCGACATATTAGAATTGCCTGGTTTTTTGTCTTTGTTATTATCGTTTTTATTATTTTTACTCATGAGTGATAGAAGATTTTGTCGAAATTAATGAGGCACGAGAGCTTTAATTTTTAATAATCAAGTATTATAATACGTCATATTCAGTAACTACGGCATCAGACCATAATGTTTCTAATGAGTAGAACGCTCTTGCTTCTTTGTGAAATACATGAACAATGGTTTCGAAATAGTCAAGTAAAATCCAATGTGCGTTAGTACTTCCTTCAACGTGGTTAGGAATCATGCTCAATTCTGTTTTTACTCGTTTACGAATATTATCAGTAATAGCACGTACTTGAGTGTTGGAATCCCCTTCGCAGATAATCAAAAAGTCAGTAGTTGCATCATGAACCTCTCGCAAGTCTAATTTAAGTATATTTTTAGCTTTAATATCTTGCATGCTCTCAATAATTAAATCATTGATTTTATCTAAAGATATGGTCTCGGATTGCTTAATAGGAGTAGGTTTAATAATTATTTATTATTTCGATGATTAAAAAATGATAAAAATACTAATATTAAATTAAATTCGTACGATTTTAAAAAACATATCGCCCTTTAAATGTAGTTGTTTGTAATAAATTACATTATTAAAACACAAAGGCAACAATCTAATTACTATGATTGGCAATTATGTCCACCGATTTCGGTCTCTAAATTCAACGAATACATTAGCATTAAATTATGCATCAAAAAATGAACCATTCAACGGAACGGTTATATTGGCAGATTATCAGCGTCATGGGCGTGGACAATATGGCAGAAAATGGTCCAATACTGCACTAGAAAGTCTTTTAATGTCAGTTATCTTGAAGCCACAGACACTATTGATAAAAGAACAATATATCTTGTCTATGTTTTCCGCTATTACTGTTGCCGAAACAATTTCCTATTTTTTGCCTCAAGAAGATGTCTTTATTAAATGGCCTAATGATATTTATGTGGGAAGAAAAAAAATATCGGGAATATTAATTGAAAACATAATTGCAGGAAAATCATTTAAAAACTCAATTATAGGAATAGGAGTCAATGTTTCTCAGCAATCGTTTCCCGATCATTTGCCTAATCCTGTTTCGTTATATTCGTTTTTAGAAGACTTAACGCCTAGTGTAGAAACTGTTTTGGATATTTTATGTGACAAGATGAATTATTACTACCAATATATCAATGGTCAGCATTACAGTGAATTAACAGCTCTTTATCAATCGAAACTACTCGATTTTGGTTGTAACATATCATACTTAAATATGAGTTCGAATGAACAAGAACAGGGAATATTGGAAGGTGTATTGATGGATGGAAGTATTGTTTTAAGAAGCGAGAATAACCAGAAAAAGACATTCCAGTTGAGAGAAATAAAGCTGATTGTATAAAAAAAAATGTCTCAACTTGGATACTATGAATTATACCAAGTGAGACATTTTTTAATTTATGTTGAGAATTTTAAAACCTTACACACTTTTGAATTCTCAATTATTTAAACATTTATCTAATTTTTTCTAGCTCTTTTACCAGCAGTTTTTTTGTTCCCTCTGGTACCTTTCATAGGATTGATATACGCCTTAGCAGTAGGTGTTTGTAACATACCGAACAAAATTTCCTTTGCTCTGAATAGTTGAGCTTTGACTGTCCCTAGAGGTATATCCAATTCTTTAGCTATTTCTTCGTAGCTTAATTCTTCAAAAAACCTAAGTTCAATCATTAGACGGTACTTAGGACTTAGTTTAGTAAGTACTTTTCTCATCATTGTAACTCTTTGATTACGAATGAACTGTTCTTCAGGGTCTAAGCCCGAAGCTTTTAAGTTGTTAGAGTAATCCTGATTGCCACCGTGCTCAATAGGAGCATCAATAGAGTGCATATTCAATCTTTTCTTGCGAATATGATCGATACAATTGTTGATAGCAATTTTAAATAACCAAGTACTAAATGCATATCTTGGAGCATAACTTGGTAATTTGTTAAACGCTTTACCAAAAGCTTCAAGAGTCAAATCTTCGGCATCATCTCGGTTATTAACCATTTTAAGCATCATATGATACACCGAGTTTCTGTAACGGTCTAACAATTTAGCGAATGACTTTTGGTCACCTTCAACTGCTTTTAATACAAAAGAATAATCTTCTTGCGCTCTAGGAGAGAGGTTTGTTTTGATTTCTGTTGTTGTTACTTCCATTTTTTAATTTTACCAGTGAATAATGATGGTACGTGTATTATAAGATGTAAGACGAAAAGCATTTCTAAAAAAGGATAAAAATACTTTGTGTTTGTATCTTTTAGCTTGTCACTAATTAACCAATAAATAAGGTACCCAAGTAGAGTGCGAATCATGGTTATTGTGACAGTATAAATAGGATGAAACAACAAGTTTAATAATCCGAAAGCATAAAACCCAATCAATGAAAAACTCAAAATGCCTAAGCCGAGTTTGTGATACCACTGATAGTGAGATGCTGTAGAATAATGTCTTTGTTTTTGCTGCCAAAACCCTTTCCACGTTTGTTGAGGTTCTGACTCAACGAATGTATCTGGATTTAGACAAATGGTTGTATT
Source organism: uncultured Saprospiraceae bacterium (assembly GCA_937922815.1). GTDB lineage: Bacteria > Bacteroidota > Bacteroidia > Chitinophagales > Saprospiraceae > CALAJP01. Next base: position 13,525 of record CALAJP010000221.1, on the reverse strand, counting down.
CGATGCGTTTGCAATAGCAGATACGAATAAATCATCGTCTCCTGACGATATGTTTCCATGGTTATTAAAACCGTCTGCTTTGTTAAACAATTGCTTTGAATAACATAAATTTCTTCCTACTCCCATGTACGGTATACCCATCAAAGCGAAAGAAAAGTATTGAATAGCTGTATAAATCGTTTCATAACGAATTAACATATTCAATAATCCCTTTTCTTTTCGATAAGGGGAATATCCCAATACAAGGCGTTTCTCTAGTAATATTTGTTGTTGAATTAATTGGACCCAATTTTTTGTAAGTGGCTTACAGTCAGCGTCAGTTAATAGTAAAATATCATTCTTCGCTGCCTCTATTCCTTTTGTTAAAGGTCCTTTTTTTCCGTGTAAGTTTGTAAAGCTGTTATTATAATTAACAATACGAAGATAAGGGTATTCTTCTTTCAATTGCAATAAGAGATTACTAGTTTTGTCGGCTGAATTATGGTTTACTACGATAACTTCAAAGGAACGGTAGTTTTGGCTTAGAATACGGGGGAGATATTTTTTTAAATTTTCATATTCATTTCTAGCACAGATAATTACACTTACAGATTTATTGCTAATTGATGAGTTCGCATTTTTATGAAATAGAATACGAGGAAAGATTCCTAACCAAAAAACCAATTGCACAATAGCACAGATTGTGAATAGCCCAAATATGGTAAGGCTAATGAGATAATAGTTCATTAATTTTTATTGAAAGAGTAGAACGGTGAGTTAATATGTTGGTACAAAAATCGGTATTTTTGTGACATAAATGACGGTAGAAAAAATACCTTCCATTTAAAGAAAGTTTCTTCAAACTAAGCTTTAACCATATCATCGCAGGGAAAATCAATGATATTCCTATTATTGTGTATATCGTACTTATCTGTAAAATAGAAAATATGGATGAAATTATAGCCATCCATAAGGGGAGTAAGAATAAGCTAAGCAAAACATGAGCGGTAGAGTTATATCCTTCATATAACTTAGCTTTTTTGGTTATTAGTAATAATATATATACTAAAGGGCCTACTAAAATGTTGCAAAAAATAAACAATAATGCCCAAAATATGGTTGAGCATAATTTTTTAATAAAAAAGAGGAAATTTAAATTGAAGTTGATTACTTCGTCGGTTAAGTTATGTTTGGATAACAAAGTAAAATACTTATTTGCTGTTAGGTTAAGTTGTTCCCATTCTTTGGGGTGGGCATTTTGTAAAGTAGCTAAGGCTGTTTCTAGTTTTTTATTTCGTTGAAAAGTGGCTAAAGCCTTTAGTTTTTTCTCGTTTGTTAGAATAATTTCACACCAATGAAATAGATTGTCGAGAGGGCTATTCGGTAAATGAATCGTTAGTTGTTGTAATTGAGATTCGATTTGTTGAGTTAATGAACGGATCGATTGAACCGAGTTTTGTTTAAAACCATCATAATATTCAGCCGTAGAAATGGGCTCTCCTATATTAATAATTAAGTTTTCTCTAAAAGAACCAATTTTATTATAATTTAAACCAATAGGAATAATTTTTAAATCTTCCATTTTATTGGGGTGGCTATTCAAGGTGTTCAAAGCTATTCGGGCAGTACCTGTCTTAACTTTAGAAATGTTTTTTTCTACCCAACTACTTCCTTCGGGAGCTATGTATAAAGCTCCTCCATTTGCTAAAAAATCATAACTTCTCTGAAAAGCATCATCATTTCTAATCGTTCTACCTTTTACATCTTCAGGCCGTTCTATTTTAATACAATAGAACGTTGAAAAGAACCAATTTGCTATTTTTCCTTTAAATAAACCTGCATTGGCAAGGAAATGAACTATTTTAGGGCTGGTATGAGCAACATTAAGGGGATCGAATAAGGTGTTAGGATGATTAGAAACTAAAATATGACCTTCTTTTTCGATAATCTTTTCTTTACTCGTAATAATCCTTTCTTTGAAATACAAGTTCATTGAAACACCTACTATTGTTTTGAAAAAATAGTAAGCAAGTTTTACGAGCCAATGCATCTTTGGAGGAGTAATTTTTCTCTCTGAGTTCATACTTGGAATTGCTAAACTTGAAAATTGAGTAAATAGTTTTTAATGTAATTATTGAAAGTAACTTTCTCGTCAAAATGAAAGAAAACCTCAATAGGCAGTGCAAAAATAGGTAATTGATTTTTTATCAGAAAGTCTCGATGCTGTTGAAGCCTGATTGCATCTTTTTCTGTGGTAATAATTACTTTCTTATTAGATTCAAAGGTTTTGTATGCTGTGAGTAATTGAGCCAAGTGAAAATTCTTGAAATCTTGATGGTCATCGAACTCCATTACATGTACTTTTCCTGCTGTCGACTCTAAATATTTAATTAAATATTCTGGCTTTGCTATCCCACAAATTAATATAATATCTATATCCGAGGCTAACTGAAACCTTTGGTTTCCATTGAAAATATAATATGGATTAAGGTAATTCAGATAGGTGAAAAATACTTTTTGATGAGGCAGCAGCTTTATTTTTTTATAAAAATATTCTTTATCTACCTGTTTTTCGTCTTTAGGACATTTGGTTACGATAATGATATCCGAACGTTCATAGCCTTCTTTCCATTCCCTTAGTCGACCACTGGGCATAATCCAATCTTCAAAAAAAGGATATTTAAATTCCGTCAACATAATATATAACCCTGCCTTAATCGCCAAATGTTGATAAGCATCATCTAGCAATATGGTTTGAGTCTCTGGGTGCGAAGCCATTATTTTGGTAACGGCATTGACTCTATTTTCACCGACGGTAATAATAGCGTCAGGGTGTTTTCTTTTTAATTGTAAGGGTTCGTCTCCGACATCTTCAGCCAGATTATCTACCTGAACTTCAATAAAACCAGTTGTTTTTCTTTTGTACCCCCTACTGAGTGTACTAATGTTGATATATGGATTTAATAATCGAATCAAATATTCGGTATGAGGCGTTTTGCCTGCTCCGCCAACCGATAAGTTTCCGATACAAATAATAGGAATGTCGAACTGTGTTCTTTTTAGAATACCTTTTTGGTAAAAAATATTTCGTAACGAAACTATCCAACCATAAAGTAATGAAATGGGAAGAAAAATAAAGCTTAAAAAACGATTATTAAACATAGGTTGAATTCTCTAATAATTTTTGTCCGATAGTGCATCGAATACATTTACGCAAATCACAATATAGTGTTTTCAATTGTATTAACGCCTGAGAGTCAGCGGCACTATTAGTTTCAATACCTATTTGATTGAATTTTTTGATAATTGCATTTTTTTCAGAAGGAATTTTTTCGAGAAAATCGGCAGCCCTTTGCTCGTATTTTTCATCAGCAATAGACCTTCCATAGGCAAAAATGAAAGGAATAACAGTATTAATACTTATGATTTGAATTAACATTTTGCCTATTGCTCCAGTTTTGTTTTTTCCTTGTTTTCCGAATTGATAATGCTTTCTCCAATAGGGCGAAGGTTCGTGAATTAATATTTTTTCTAATTGAGATAACCGATGCAGATTGACACAACTATCAAAAAAAGACTTGTTTTTGAAAAGTATAGCAGCCAATTGTGCAATCCTAATAGTAGGAAAAGCAGGTGGTCGACATTTATAATTCCAACTGCTTTCTTTTAATATTGTTTTGAGCTGATGTTTTTTTTGTAAAAAGGTATATTCTTTCTTTAACATTAGAAAATAATCTTCTTCAATATTTTGTTCCAACATTCCTGCCTGCCCAAACAAGAGTGCTTCGAGCATAAAAATATTGTCTGAATACTTATTTAATAATTGCAAAGGAGTACATTTAGCCAAATGCATCATAGAATCTTTGTTTTTACTGACCCCTAAATAGCGACAAAGAGATTCGAAAAAAGACTGTTCTAGGTTTCTACCTTTATTTTCCCAATCATCGAGTATGGTTTTAGTTTTGTTTTCTAACCTTTCGACACCTAACCTTTGCAGCCACATATTGAGAGGTAAACGATGCATGTCGGGGATGAAATGTTGGCAGGGAATCCATTTTTTAGTACCAAGAAGTTGTTCGTAGGAATGGAGTAACTTTTCAGAAACAATAGCGGCAAGTTCTAATGTCGGGATATTTTTATCCTTAAAAAAATCGTTTTTATCGTCATCGTCCTGAAGTACAACATGAAGAATAATGTTTTGATAATTAGGGTCATGTTGGTGATTGTGCTTAAAAAAATCACTGCTTTGGATATGAATTTCGACATTTCCAGCCAAGGTTATTTCTCCAATTTTAATTTTAGCATTTAAAAAATCTGGTCCTTGCGAATCGTTACCTTTTCCTGTTGATAAAATAGATAAAGGAACACCTTCGGTTGTTTTTAGATTGTTGGAATCGAATTTTTGATATTGCCAGATGTAATGTAAGATTTCTTCATGCATGTTGTGTGATTAAAGTGATGCATTGCTAAAATAATTATTAAATCTCGAAGTTTAGTATTTAGTTAAAGTTTTAACATCATTAGATATTATTACGAATTGGATTGAATGAGAGAAAAAGCAGGAATTTTTATTTCAATCAAGGAATCTAATACCCCATAGGTATTAAGATGAGTACTTGACGAAGAGTGAAGTAAAAAGAACACTTTTAATCCATATGAATTCATTCGTAATAATGTTTATTTAAAACAAGTTGAAAATTCTATATCAAGATTGAATTTTTTGTAACTTGAATTTGTTGACTGAATAGACAAACGAAAACAATTACTTTATTCAAACCTGCACGCTAATACCAAAATGAAGCACATACTCATTGTAATCATACTTTGTATTACTCAATTAACTTTTGCTCAATTAGTTATTGAACAACTAACGGATTCGAATAGAGATTTGAAAACGGAAGATATTTTATTAGGGGATGGAGTAGAAGTATTAGGAGTCAAAGTTTATGGCAATTCTAAACAAATAGGAAGCTTCACAGGAGCCGAAACTATTGGTTTAAACGAAGGCCTGTTGATTGCGACAGGTGATATTAATGAAACCGCCAATCATTCCGATTTTAATTTAGGTTTAGATTCTGTATTGGAAAATTCAGGTTTTGAAAATGATCCTGATATTATACAATTGTTGTCAGATATTGGCGAGAGTTCAGATGCCAATAATGCAATAATTATTGAAGTTGATTTTATACCTTCAAGCTATTTGCTGACGTTCGATTTTTTGTTCGCATCAGAAGAGTATCCTTTATTTAGTTGTTCTGAGTTTTTTGACGTTTTTGGGATGATTCTTTCAGATGAAGATTCTAATTGGACTAATTTAGCATTAATTCCATTTACGAACGACCCTATTAGTATCAAGACGATACATCCTAGTTTCTTGGGGTGTCCAGGGGCGAATGAACAGTTTTATAATGATGGTTCTACCGAAATGGCATTCAATGGATTTACAGACGTATTTACGGCACGGGCGGACGTGACTCCTTGCAAGGAATATAAATTAAGGTTTATTATTTTCAATGTTCGAGATCAGGGATTTCCATCAGGAATATTTATTCGTAAAAATTCTTTTGACGCTTCGCTGTTTTCAACACAGTTAATTACCAAAAATGGAGGCAATATTAGTAAGGAAGATTGTGCAGGTGGAGACAAAATAGTAGTTACTCTGGATAAAGAACAAGTACGGGATATACCTTTCAAAATAACTATACTTAGTACGGAAAATAGTATTGAAAACGGAATAGATATTCCTGAAATACCCACAACTTTTACTATCGGAGAAACTGAACTAGAATACGAAATAGATTTATCACCAGTATTAGATGGTATTGTTGAGGTAGCTGAAACCTTAAAAATCGTGATTGAACCCATTATTGATTGTGAAAGAGCTGAATTAAAGGATACTATCGAATACATTCTTTATGATGAAGCCTCTTTAGAAGTCGAATTGAATGATGTTGTTATTTGCAATGGTGATGAAAAGGTTATTAGACCTATTTATAATAACTTTATTGAAGATTTAGAAAGTCGTTATCGTTATAAGTGGTTAGACGAAGCAGGGAATTTATTAGGGGTGGAAGCGTTTTTGGAAATAGAATCATTGCCAGATAGTTTTGCTGTTTCCTTAGAAGTAATTGACCCTTTTGGTTGTGTATATAACAATAGAAGCACGGTGTCGATATTTGAATTTGTTGAAAATATAGGAATTAGTTGCGAACCATCTTCTGACCAAATTATTTTTAACTTTCAGTACGACCAAGAAAATATAGACCTCGAAGTGAGTTTAGGGAATGATGTTTGGATTTCGCCCAACCTGAATAGTATTCAACATGGTGTTTATAACTTAGAAGAAAATGAACAAGTAAATATTTCGGTTAGAGCAAAGTTAAGTTGTAATGATACTATTTTTGAACAAACGTGTAGTGCTATAACTTGTGAATTGGAGCAAGAGTATCTAAATATTACTGATAATGCTTGCGAAAACGACTCCCTAGGCTTAATTGATATTAAATACGTAAGTCCTTATTTGCCTATCGTTTATTCCCTATCCGAATTTGAAAACAATACGGGGCTTTTTGAAAACTTATATAGTAATAACTATGAAATAAAAATAACAGATGGAATAGGTTGTTCCCAATCAGAAATAGTAAATATAGGTTTTAAGCATACGGGTATTGACATAGAATATATCAAAAAGGATTTAAGTTGCTACGGTTCTGGAGATGGTAAAATAGAGTTGGTTGCTAAAAACGCAACAGAACCATTAGATGTATCTTGGAATAATGGTCAAAAAGGGAGTACATTAAGTAATTTAGAAAAAGGAATTTATACTTATTGGGTTCAAAATAGAGAAGGTTGCCAAGATTCGGGACTTGTAAATATCACCGAACCAGATTCAATAGGAGTAATTTTTGAATCTCAGCATTTGGAATGTTTTAATGAAACTAGAAATTTTTCATTAGGAATTACTCCTTTTGGTGGGGTAACTCCTTATCAAATCATTTGGAGTAATGGCGAACAAAATGTTTTAGAAATATTGAATGTCGAAAATGAAATGTACTCTGTTAAACTAACAGATGTTAATGGATGTACACAAGAAGATAGTTTCTATGTAGAAATTCCGCTACCGTTGGCTCGGCAAATTGACGCTACACCCGTCAAATGCTATGGTGTCCCTAATGGAGAAATTGAGCTGTTTTTAGAAAACCAAGAAGAAGGTTTTCGTGCCGTTTTGACGCAGGGCGACCGTGTTTTTACGCCTCCTTATACAAATTTGCCTGCGGGGGAATACCATTTGAATATATCTATGGATAATTGTGAAATGGATACTATTATTTTTATTCCTTCTCCTGACGAACCCAATTTATCGTTACCGAATGATACACTTGTAGAATTCGGAGATAGGCTCGATTTTAAAGTAGAAGAAGTGATAAATTTAGGTTCAGAACTGAATTATACCTGGTCTTTTAGTGCTCCTCATACTGTGAATTGTACAGATTGTTCTAATATTGAACTTTTCCCTTACAATACAGGGTTTTTAAATGTCCATATTTCGGATGAGCATGGTTGCCAAGTTCAAGATTCAGTTCAGATTTATGTAAATAATCAACATAGAATTAATTATACCAATGCTATTTCTACTAATTCTACGGAATCACTAAACCAATCTTTTTCGATTTATGGAAATACTGATATTGAGATTTTGTCTTTTTCTGTGTATGAAAGATGGGGAGGATTAATTTATCAAAATCAAGAAATTTCATCCTCCAATCAACTTTGGGATGGTCGAGATTTTAATGGAGAATCTTTAAAAACGGGGGTTTATATTTGGTCTGCAAATGTTCGATTTCCTGACGGACATGTTCAATTATTTTCGGGAGATATAAATGTTTTACAGCATTAAAAAAATGTAGCACTCAGATTAAAAGTTATTTTTCGCCAAATTCTCATATTTTTGTACCAAAATTGAACGTAAATGAGTATCCAAACAGAGAAAATTGATATTAGAAAGTTGAACGCAGCAGAATTGATTGCTGCATTCGAAGAAGTAGGAGAAAAAAAATATCGTGCTAATCAAGTCATTGAATGGTTGTGGAAAAAAGGAGCAAAGTCTTTTGACGAAATGACAAACCTTTCTTTAGATTTAAGAAATTGGTTAGATAATAACTTTATAATAAATAAGATTAGAACAGAAACGGTACAACGAAGCGAAGACGGTACGATTAAAGTACGGTTTCAACTCCACGATGGCCATTTTATCGAATCGGTTTTGATTCCTGTTGCTCGAGACGAAAGGTTTACGGTTTGTGTTTCTTCACAAGTAGGTTGTAGTTTGACTTGTTCTTTTTGTGCCACGGGAAAAATGAAAAGAATTAGAAACCTTGATCCAGGTGAAATAGTAGACCAGTTTGTATTTATTAATGAAGAATGTGAAAAAACGTACGGTAGGGGATTAAGCAATGTGGTTTATATGGGAATGGGAGAACCCTTATTGGCGTATAAAAATGTTTTGCAAAGTATAGATTGGTTGACTTGGAACAAAGGAATTAATCTTTCGCCACGAAGAATTACCGTAAGTACAGCGGGTATTGCAAAGATGATAAAAAAATTGGCAGACGATGAAGTAAGGTTCAATCTTGCTCTTTCTTTACATGCTGCGAATGATGCAAAAAGAGACGAAATAATGCCTATCAATGAACAGAACAACTTAGAAACGTTGATGGAATCATTAGAATATTTCTGTGCAAATACCAAGAATAAAGTAAGTTATGAATATATTGCATTAGAAAATTTTAACGATACGGTACAGGACGCAAAGGATTTAATTAAATTATGCCGTCGCTTTCCTGTCAAAGTTAACGTAATAGAATATAATCCTGTCGAAGGTGTAGATTTTAATAGAACCTCCGACGATAAAATGAAATTGTTTACACAAACCTTATTAGCAGCAGGTGTCAGAGTAACCATTCGCAAAAGCAGAGGGAAAGATATAGACGCTGCCTGTGGACAATTGGCTAACAAAAATTAACTATAACTAAATGAATTTAAACACCATCAGGCTATTTGAAGAAACTTTCTTTTCGATTGATGCATCTTCTTTTATAGAATTAATGGTTTTAATAATTTTTTTAGTTTCAATGAGTTTTTTTACAAAGCATTGGTTGAGTAAAAAATACCTTTTTGAACGAGAGAAAAAAGAACTAAAAAGGCAAATTTTCCAAAATTTAGACATTTTACTGTTATTTTCTATCATCACATTAGTAACTCTTTATTTCGATTTTGATTTTATTGTTTTCGATAATCATTCAATTTTATTAAAGATAAGTACTTTGTTGATAGCTATAATTGTGATAATGGGGGCACGTGCTGTTGATCTCATTTTTTACAAATTACTATTAAAAGAGTATGCTTTACGGCGAGAACAGTCAATTAAGACGAAAGCAGACAAGGATTTAATACTCAGAGATGACCAAGAATGGCAAGGACGATTATCTATCACCTTTCGCTATTTTATTTATGTGGTTTGTGCTATTATTATGGTTAAGGTGTTCAATATAGACTATCATCTATTCGATTTTGAACAAAATGGTAGAATTATCCCTTTTCGAATATCGAAAATATTATTTTCAGCACTCATTTTTATATCGGCAAGGTTGTTAGCTTGGGTATTATCATACTTTGTATTAAAGTTTTATTTTAAAAAGCACGACCTCAATATTGGTTCTCAATATGCTATTAATCAAATTCTAATTTACATTTTATATGTAATAGCAATTATTTTAGCTATCGAGAATTTAGGGCTTCAAATGACCGTTATTTGGGGTGGGGCAGCAGCACTATTAGTTGGATTAGGACTGGGATTACAACAAACATTTAATGATTTCTTGTCTGGAATATTATTATTGTTTGAAAGAACTGTTAATGTCGGAGATATTTTAGAGGTAGATGATGTGGCAGGAACGATAGAAACAATCGGTTTGCGAACTTCTACACTTAAGACCTATGATAATAGGAGTATGGTTGTTCCTAACTCTAAATTGGTTGTAAATAGCGTAATCAATCAATCATATTCAGATTCGAAAGTCCGTTTTTTTGTTAAAGTAGGTGTCGCTTATGGTTCGGACACTACTCTGGTGAAAGAATTACTTATAAAAGCAGCTGAAAAAAGCCAAAATGTCTTAAAAACGCCAAAACCGTTTGTTCGATTTACCGATTTTGGAGAATCGTCTTTAGCCTTTGAAGTCCATTTTTGGACAAAAGACTTAATCTTTGTGGAGGACACAAAGAGTACTTTGAGGTTTCATATAGATGAATTGTTTCGTAAAAACAACATACAAATACCTTTCCCTCAACAAGATGTATGGATTCGTTCAAGAAATGAAGATTAACTTGATTTTGATAAAATACTGAATTAAACGCCTTATTCTAACAATATAGTTACGGGGCCGTCATTACAAAGCAAAACTTCCATATTTGCACCAAAGACGCCACTCTTTATCTTATCTGGATATTCCTTTTTAAGTGTTTCTACGAAGTTTTTGTATAAATTTTCAGCAAATTTTGGGTGGGCAGCTTTCATAAAAGAAGGGCGATTTCCTTTTGTTAAATCGGCGTACAAAGTGAACTGACTAACTACTAAAATCTCCCCCTCAACCTGACGTATGTTTAGGTTCATTTTTTGATTGATATCGCTGAAAATCCGCATGTTTAAAAGCTTGTTTATGTGTTTGCTACTAATGGAGTCAGTATCAGAGTCCGCAAATCCAACCAGAATCAATAATCCTTGGTTTATTTCACTAATTAATTCATTATTTACAGTCACGGATGCCTTTTTTACACGTTGAATAACAAGTTTCATTTAGGTTGGTATGATTTTTATTGTTAATAAGTTTAAAGGAGAATCAATGGAACTTTATTGATTGAAAACAAGTAAAACTAAGATAGAAGCTTTTACTGAAATCAAATCTATGATTACAATCTTTAGTATTAATCATTATACGCATTTTTTTTTATCAAATATCTGATTTATTTAATCTAAGCTCATGAAACATTTATCCATAATAGGATTACTTTTTCTTTCATTGAATATTTTCGGTCAGAAAGTGGGAATTGGAGACGATTTTTTCACTCCTGACGAAAGTTCAATCTTGGAATTAAAATCCAATAATAAAGGGTTGTTGATAACTAGATTAACTTCGGTAGAGAAAAATACGATTTTAAATCCAGCAACAGGTCTTTTAATATATCAAACAGATGGTATTACGGGGTTCTACTTTTATGATGGAACAAAATGGAATTGCATTGACTGTACACCAGATGTTTTCTTTGATACGACGAATAATGAATTGGTTGTAGGTGTTGACACAATAGATTTAGGGGCACTTAGCACAGACGATCAAATTATTTCCTATGATTCTACTTCTCGAGAATTAGTGTTAGAGGATGGAGGAAGTGTTAAACTAGGGGATATCATTCAAAATTCAATTTTAGAACAAGATGTCAGATATGACTCTCTCACTAATTTTTTGTACGTTAATAATGATTCCGTAGATTTAACTGAAGTGTTTGAAAAAAGTGATTTAGGAATCAAATTCGACCCTATTACTAATTTAATAAGTTTATCTAACGGCTCAGTAGCTGATTTAGCAGGGTTGATAAATAATGCCTATCAGAATCAAGTTTTTGTTTACGATCCAGCAACAAATCAAATTTCATTAAACGGAGTAAGTCTCGATTTATCGAACTTAAATGAAGAGATTACTCGTTTTGAATTAGAAAATGACAGCACTGTCATCTTAAAATTAGCCAATGGAAATTCTGCTCGATTAGATTTAACTGATTTCGTTGATTTTACTCACGAAAACCAAAATGTTTCGATAGATAACACTAAAAATGAACTTATTATTAATGGTGATACTATTTCGTTAGTAGAGTTGATTAAAAATACAAATGATAGCTTAATGCTAGATTTTAATACGACTACAAATATTGTATCGCTAAGTAATGGTGAAGTTGTAGATTTATCTATTTTAAATGAAGATATTTCTACCCTGGAACTATACAGGGACAGCCTTATAATATTGGGGCTTACAAATGGGAATCAAGATACATTAAACTTGTCAGGTTTTAGACAAAGTGTATACGATAGTCAGTATGTAGAATTGGATACGATGAATAATTTATTGTATATCAATGATGATACCTTGGATTTAGAGAAGTTATTAGAGAATGGGAATGACAGTTTAGAGATAACATATGATAAAGATAATAACCGTTTAAAGTTATCGGATATAGATTCAGTAGATTTAAGCGAGTTGCAAGACAGTATCAGTCGTTTTGAATTGTTAGCAGGCGATACGTTATTGTTGATTGAGTTAGAGAATGGAGAGACAGACACAGTAGATTTAGCACCGTTTAGACAAAGTGTATACGATAGTCAGTATGTAGAATTGGATACGATGAATAATTTATTGTACATCAACGATGACACCTTAGATTTAGAGAAATTATTAGAGAATGGAAATGACAGTTTAGAAATAACGTATGATAAAGATAATAACCGTTTAATATTATCGGATATAGATTCTGTGGATTTAAGCGAGTTACAAGACAGTATCAGTCGTTTTGAATTATTAGCAGGCGATACATTATTGTTAATCGAGTTAGAAAATGGAGAGACAGACACAGTAGATTTAGCACCATTTAGAGAGAGTGTTTATGACAGTCAGTATGTAGAATTGGACATGAACCGAAATGTATTATACATCAATGGCGATTCAGTGTTGTTAGATGAGATAATCGAGAATGCGAATGATAGTTTGGATGTAACCTATGTTTCAGGGAATAATACACTATTAATAGGTAGTCAAGTAGCTAATTTGAATGATCTTCAGGACTCTATTGTTAGTATGACATTATTGAATGACACAGCGTTAGTAGTAGAAATGACGCATGGAGATAAAGACACCTTGGATTTATCAGCATTTAGAGAGAGTATATATGATAGTTTAGCAGTAAGTTACGAAGGAATAACGAATACATTATCGATAGAAGATGAGATGATTGACTTAAGTGATTTACAAGATAGTATCAAAGATTTTACTTTATTGCCAGGAGATACATTATTAATGATTGAGTTAGAAAATGGGGAGAAAGATACAGTAGATTTATCAGCATTTAGAGAAAGTGTATATGATAGCTTAGCAGTAAGCTACGAAGAGATAACGAATACATTATCGGTAGAAGATGAGATGATTGACTTAAGTGAGCTACAAGATAGTATTAAAGATTTCACATTATTGCCAGGGGATACATTATTAATGATTGAGTTAGAAAATGGGGAGAAAGATACGGTAGATTTAGCACCATTTAGAGAGAGTGTTTATGACAGTCAGTATGTAGAATTGGACATGAACCGAAATGTATTATACATCAATGGCGATTCAGTATTATTGGATGAGATAATCGAGAATGCGAATGATAGTTTAGTGTTGGATTATGACCTTATGAGCAACGAAATATTCTTAGAAGGAATAGATACGGTAGATTTGAG
>CALAJP010000220.1 GCA_937922815.1 uncultured Saprospiraceae bacterium | reverse complement strand
CCTCGAACAGAATCTTTATCAATCAATGGACCTACATGGTTAGACTGGTCAAGAGGGTTTCCTATCTTTAATTGGGCATAGGCTTTTACCATTTTTTCCTTTACTTCATTATAAATTGATTCGTGGATAATCAATCTACGAGTAGAAGTACAGCGTTGTCCACAAGTTCCGACAGCACCGAAAATAGCTCCTATCAAAACCGCATCCAAATCCGCACTTGGCGTAATAATAATTGCATTATTACCCCCCAATTCTAATAATGATTTACCCATTCGTGCCGCAACTACTGCTCCCACTATTTTGCCCATTCGAGTACTTCCTGTTGCCGATACCAAAGGAATTCGAGAATCGTGAGTCATCATCTCCCCCACTTTGTAATCACCGTTTATTAAAGAACTAACTCCTTCAGGAATATCGTTTTCTTTAAGCACTGAATGAAAAATATTTTGACAAGCAACAGCACAAAGCGGAGCTTTTTCAGAAGCTTTCCATACGCAAACATCTCCACAGACCAACGCAATCATTGAGTTCCAAGACCATACGGCAACGGGAAAGTTAAATGCTGAAATGATTCCTACGATTCCTAATGGATGCCACTGTTCATACATTCTATGTTCGGGACGCTCCGAATGCATCGTTAATCCATACAATTGACGAGAAAGTCCAACTGCGAAATCACAAATATCAATCATTTCTTGTACTTCGCCATAGCCTTCTTGCAGGCTTTTTCCCATTTCGTAAGAAACCAATTTTCCCAAAGCCTCTTTCTTTTCACGCAATGCATTTCCATATTGTCTAACAATCTCTCCCCTCTTTGGTGCAGGAATTTTTCGCCATAACTTATAGGCAGCCTGAGCACTTTCAATGACCTTCTCGTATTCTTCTGGTGTAGTTTCACTGACCGAACCAATTAGTTTTCCATCAACAGGAGAATGTGATTCGATATATTTTTGAGAATCCGAAGATTGCAGACCCGTTGAAGTTCCTGCATTTTTATTTTCTAAGTTCAATTCTTTCAAGAAAGAAATATCCATATATTTTTATTTTATTTGAATTGTTGAATAGACGTTATTACGAATTGGGTTGTATGTGAGGTAAAAAGGGCATTTTTAATCCATATAAATTCATTCGTAATAATTTCTAATAGCTAAATTTAATTATTTTTCTTGGTTTGAGTACTATAAGTGCTTTCAAAAATCTTATCCGCATTAGCAGACTCGAACCCGTCTCTCCTATGAGATGTTTTAATCTCATTTGTTAAAAGATGTTTATATTCGGGCAAGACCAAACGTTCTGCAAACTCTACATAACTACCCGCAATAGTTGTGGTCTTACCATCTGCAAAAGTGGCTTCAATCATTTTAGCAACCGAGCTACTTTGCTTCAATAACCCATCTTTACTGGTTTTAATCTTACCGCCAGACGAATTTAGAATAATGCCAATAGATTCTAAAAACTCATTGAATACTTCCAAGTTATTATATCCATTTTTCAACTCATGCACACTAATGGTATAATGGTTTAAATAATACCTATTATAAATAACCCAAGCGGCATATTCACTTTCTGTCGATAGGTTTTGATAATCTTCCAACGTAGGTAAGTTCCAAAGCGGGCGATGAAAAAAAGCACCGACTTCTTGTGAATTATCCAAATCTAATGAATCGACAGGGTCTGCAGTAATGTCTTTAGTATATTTTTGAATAATGTTTTGTGTGCGTTCCGATAAATCTTGTACCCGTAATTCGCTAACGAATATTCTTGGATAATGAGGACTTGGTGGAGCATACCAAAAGGCATCTAATCTTTTCTTCTCAAAAAAATAAGCATTCATCTTTGTGTAACCCAAGTGCAAAAATATCTTTTCAAACGATGCAATTCCTAAATGTGGAACCCCTAAGGTTCTAAAAGCCACATGATCGTTTATAATTTCGTTTTCATGATTGATAATCCCTTTTTCAATCATAGCTTTAGATACTTTTTCTACATCGGGAACTCGCTCTTTATAAGGCGTAAACAAAGCATTTAAAACAATATCTAATGGATTTTTACTATCAAATTTCATATTTTTTGTATTTTAATCCTTAGTGAAATATTTACCGTTCTGCGTTTTCAAAAACTTATTAAATGGAATTTCTTCTTGCTTGATAAATCCTTTTTTAGGCAAAGTTCCTTTATCTACCATTTCAATAACCGCAGCTATGGAAGCCGCCGTAGTCCATGAAATAGCACGCCACTCATTTCCATCAATCACAATAGGCGAAAATGCTTTATAATATTCATTTCTGAATAATTTTTTCCCTTGCCAACCTTCTACAACAGCATAGACATAAACGATATCTTCTTTAACGGGTGGTTTTGCATTTTCGAGAATCGAAGAAAGTAGTTTTTTATCATCTTTAAGAATCAATTCTTGAATAAGAAACTTCATTAACTTTCCGTGTCCTGGGTAGCGAATAGATTTATAATTCAACGTATCCACTTTTCCTTCATAGGTTTCACACATCGTTCCCAAGCCTCCAGAAGTAGTAAAGGCTTCAAATTCTCTACCTCCAATATTGATGTATTCCAAGCCATCTAATGAAGGTGTCATTTTTCGCACGCCATTATGGATAGCCTCTGCATCATTGATATATTCGTTAATCACTCCGGCAGGAGACCAAGTAAATGAATATGCCATCAAACCATTCGGATAACGAGGCAAGGCACCTACGCGAAGTTCAATATCTCTCAGTTTGGTAAAGCTTTTTGTTAGGTCCGCTCCGACAATCCCTATTAGCCCAGGGGCAAGACCACACTGCGGAGCCATAACGCCTTTGGATGTTTTCGCTAATTTTCTAATATAATTAGTAGTTTCTACATCTTCGGTAAGGTCAAAATAGTGTTTGCCTAACTTGTGGGCAATTTTAGCAATTTTTTTATTTAAAAAATAAGGCAAAGCAGATACCACCGCATCATTTTGGGCAATCAATTTGGTCAAAAATTTTTCATCCGTAACATCACCTTCCACTACCTCAAAAGGTAATGTAAATCCATAATGTGGTTGTTTCTTATCCACTCCCGTCACTTTGTATTGCTTACTTAATAAAACACCGACAAGCGTCCCTACCTTACCAAGTCCTAAATTCAATATTTTCTTCATCTATTTTTCTTTTTTATAGGTTTTAATTTGGAGTAATTAATACTGTACTTTTATTAAATGCTAAAATTCAATTACTTGTTTCAAATTTATATTTGTTTTTAAACACAAACAATTTATATTACCTATCAAATAATAAGTATGACTAATCAATTAGAGATTCGACATTTTGAATATTTTTTGGCACTAGCCGAAAACCTTCACTATCGAAAGGCCGCCGAACAGCTATTTATTTCGCAATCTGCTTTGAGCCAACAAATTCGAAGATTAGAAAATATTTTGGGTAAAGATTTATTTATCCGCACTAATAGAAAGGTTGCACTTAGCCCCGCAGGAGTATTATTTCAAAAAGAAGCACTAATTATCACCAATCAAATAGAACAATCGATGGAACGATGGCAGTTGGTAAGTGATGGTGGAGAAGGGATTCTAAGAATTGGTTTTGTTGGCTCTGCGATGCAACACTACTTGCCTAAAGTATTGAAAATTTTTACATTCAAACACCCTAAGATTAAACTCTATTTAGAAGATTTAAGTAATAAAGACCAATTAGAAGCCCTGGAAAAAAATGAATTGGATATTGGTTTTGTGCGATCCAACGATGTTTCTGATCGCATGAATATTAAGTCTATCCTGAAAGAAAATTTTTCTTTAGTATTACCTGTCAACCACCATATCAACGAAGACAATTTTAAAAATATGGAGCAATTCTCTAATGAAGCATTTATACTGTTCCCTAACGAACGTAGCCAAATGTATTATCAACAAATTTTGGGTTTGTGTAATGACAATGGGTTTTCGCCTCAGATTGCTCATCGGTCTATTCACGCTCCTACCATTTTTAAACTCGTAGAAAGTGGGCTTGGCATTTCAATTATTCCAAATTCGTTACGAGATGATTTTAATTATAATATTCGCTTCATTGAATTAAAGAACATCAAGCAAAAAACGGAGTTATTCGCTGTATGGCACAAAGAAATTGACAATATGGCTTTGCCCAATTTTTTAAAGATATTAGATTAGCGTGTAAAAATCAATTCGGTTTCTGAAGATAAATCTTTATTAAAAATGTAATTCGATTCCGTAAAACTCTTAACTTCTTCTGGCGATTTAATTTCGTTTTGTATGATATAATCTGCCATTAGCCCACGAGCTTTTTTGGCGTGAAAAGCGACTACTTTAAATTGTCCATTTTTTTCTTCTTTGAAATTGATAGTTAAAACGGGCTTATCTAAATTATTTACTTTTACAGATTTAAAATATTCGTTAGAGGCTAAATTCGCTACCCACTCGTGATTATTTTCTTTCAAATCCGCGTTGATAAAATCTGTAATTTGGTTCCCCCAATATTGATAAAGGTTTTTATATTCACCAATAGTTAATTTTGTGCCCATTTCGAGTCTATATGCCGAAATTTCATCGAACGGTCTAAGTAAACCATACATTCCAGATAAAATTCTTAAGCTACCTTGAGCATATTTTTGTTGTTTTTCTGCCCAGTTTTCAGCTTTTAGCCCTTTATATACATCTCCATCAAATAAAGATACCGCAGGTTTTTGCGTAGTTTTTCTATTTACGATTTCAGTATATCTATCTTGATTTAAAGTCGCTAATTTTTCGCTAATTTTCATTAACTCCATAAGCTGGGGCGTTGACATTTTTTCTAAGACACCAGAGAGCTCAAGTACCTGTTTCTCTGTTCTATAATTAGAATTAATAAGCGTCAAAAATGGGTTTTGTCGCATAGATTTTGCGGGAGAAATTAATACAAGCATGTAGTAGTAAATTAAAAAATTTTATTTCAAAAAAAGTTAATTCTTTGATATTTTATTAAACAATGAATTCTGTATGTAAAATAAAACACAAAATAAATCGGATAAAAAACTGTCGGATTGTTGTCTTTTTCAACTTTTTCTTTATACATTTGCGACAGTAGTTTATTTGTTTGGGATAGAAACCCCCTGACTTTTTTAGTCAAGGGGTTTTCTTTTCCCACTACTTATTCTTAAGCTAATCTTTCCGTTTTTTCACACTCTTCCAAGTAAGTTTCTAACCATTCAGAACAAGATTGGAAATCCTCAAAGAAACAATTCTTTTCTACTAATGTTCCATAAATATTAAACCTTTCAAACATGTCCTTTGGTTGACCATGCAAATCTGTAAATACAACCTTTACATTTCTTTTCTGTAAGTCCAGAACACTATCTTCCATGGCATAAAGTCCAGACTGATCTACATACGGAACTTTATCCATTCTAATGACAACAACTCTAATCTCTGGTAAAGCAGATAACATTTCCTGAAACCTAGAGGCGAAGCCAAAGAAAAGTGGTCCGTCTAAATGTTTGATAAATACATCGTGGCTATGCTTCTCAATAAAGTTTCCTTCATCAGACCAAGACATTTCTTGTGAAAATTCTTTCATTGGAGCTGCTACCATTCTATGTTCTACCACATCAGAAATAGTTTTCATAAACAATATTGAAGACAATATTAATCCAATAGCAACCGCCTCTATCAGTCCTACAAATACGGTCAAAACAATCACAAGTATCATTACAAGAACCTCATTTTTAGGTAAGTGCTTTATATGACGCAAACCTTTATAGTCAATTACTCCGATTCCTACCGTTACCAAAATACCTGCTAATACGGCTGCTGGAATTTTGGATGCTAATGGTCCTAATGAAACTAAAATAAATAGTAACAAAACACCTGCTATCATACCCGAAATTCTTGTCTTTCCACCCGAATTAATATTAACTACCGTACGAATCGTAGCACCTGCCCCCGGGATTCCTCCAAAAAGCGAAGCTATCATATTTCCTATTCCCTGACCAAACAATTCTTGATTAGGCCTATGTTTTGTTTTCGTCATATTATCAGCTACAATAGAAGTCAATAAGGAATCTATTGCCCCCAAAACTGCCAATGAAAGTGCCATGAAAATATAAGGCGTTACTGAACTTAATTCTATGGAAGTTAAATCGAGCTGGAGTGTTGGGAATCCACTTGGAATCTCGCCTATCGTTCTGTATTCAGGTAAAAATAACACCGCCCCAGCCGTGACTCCCAAGAGGGCGACTAATGTACTCGGTATTGCAGTAGTTATTTTTTTAAATCCTAAAATAATTCCAATAGTTAATAGTCCTAATATTAAATCAATATAGTTTATATTTCCTAATGCTTTAGGAAACAACTTTAAAGACCCAAGTACACCAGATGCGTTGCTGGCTCCTAACGCCTTAGACTCTCTGGTAATGTCTTCAGCCGTAATTTCAGCAGCACGACGAACCGTTTCTTTAAAATCTTCAAGAACTAATATATTTTCTGCGGCTTCATCAGATAAAATTCTTTCCAATATAACTTCCTCTGCCTTTGGTTTGAAAGTTTCAATATACGCAAGGTCTTCTTTAGGGTAATACCCCATCATTGGTAGTAATTGAGTAGCTAAAATTATGACACCAATACCCGTCATAAATCCAGAGACAACAGGATAAGGAATATATCGAATATATTGTCCTATTTTTAGAACACCTAATATAAGCTGAAAAACACCAGTAAGGAAAAACACCATCAAAATAGAAGGTAATGCTCTGTCTAAGTCTCCTTCATTAGCGGCTAAAATTCCTGCAACGATAACCATACTTACCGCAGTCATAGGAGCAGTAGGTCCAGAAATTTGAGTATTTGTACCTCCAAAAAAGGCAGCAAAAAAACTAATAAATATAGCTCCATACAGCCCTGCTGTAGCCCCCATACCAGATTGCAACCCAAATGCCAAAGCTAACGGTAATGCTACAATTCCAGCAGTTAAACCTCCCAGTAAATCACCTTTGAAATGGCTAAAGTCGAATTGAAAAAAACGCTTCATAGTCAATTTTTTATGTGTTTAATTTAGTATTCTCTCAATCTGTTATGCCTAATTGAGAAACGAGATGTCGATTGCTCCCTACCCTAAAATAATAAATTTAATTAAAAACTAGGTAGCCAAGAAAGCATATCTTACTCAAATGTTAGCTACCTAACAAGAAAGCATTGAAAATGTTATTTGTTTTTTTAGATTTATTCTAATTCTATTTTTTTAGAAAAAAAGCTAAAAATTAATGTTGAATTTTAATTAAATAACAGTATATTTGCGTTCGTTTTTGACGGCACGGTAGCTCAGTTGGTTAGAGCGCAGGATTCATAATCCTGAGGTCGGGAGTTCGAGCCTCCCCCGTGCTACTTTCTCCTCCTTATATTTTATCATAATACTAAGACTGATTTTATTGCTTTCTACTTCGTTAGAAGCTAACTTGATTTGTATAAACAACAAATCCGTGTAGAACTTATCTACAGCAATTCTGTTACTCGGCTCATCCTAAATAATATGCTTAAAATACGAATAATCTTATTCGACAAATAAGGTAACGAGTGTGCGAATACACAAAATAGCTAGGGAACAAACGCACATATAACAGAATTATACCAACTAGAAATGATTAAAGAAAGCGATAAACACCTAAAGATTGTACGCCGATAGTAGCGTAATATTTTCGATGAAGTAACTGTATTACCTTTAGTAAAATCATTCCTAAGGGTTCTTTAAAGTAATCATATCCGTAATAATACTACGGTATTTGAATGACAACCGATGATAACATTGGATAAATTTAAGTTGTTATCGAAAGAGTAGGAATTATCAAATAAATCAGACTTTCCAATGTAAAAAGAACCTATTTTATTCTTTTCTACCAAGTATATCTATTTGTTTTTGTTGCACTTACTTGAATTATTAATTTTTTTAACATAATATTAGGTTGCGTTTAATTTTTTTTACGTCATAAGTATTATTTAATCAATTGCAAAATAAACTCAATACACGATGGATTTAATGGAATTAGTAAAAAGCCAATTGTCTGGGCAAGTAATGGAAAGCTTAACAAAACAAATAGGAGCTTCGGATTCTTCACAAACACAGGCAGCAGCCGATGGTATTTTATCAACTTTAACGGCAGCTATTGCCAAAAATGCACAAGACCCTAATAAAGCAGAACAGTTAAACAAGGCTTTGGAAAAGGATCACGATGGAAGTTTACTTGACAATTTGAGTGGGTTTTTAGAAGGTAATGCTGGAAATGATAGAGCGTCTAACGGAGACGGAATCTTAAAACACATCTTAGGTGATAAAAAAGATGGTGCAGCAGGTATGATTAGTGAATCATCAGGATTATCACAAGAGCAAACAGGTTCTTTGATGGAAAAATTAGCACCACTTTTAATGGGAGCTTTAGGGCAACAAAAATCTTCACAAGGTTTGGATTCAAGCGGATTGAGTTCTGTACTTGGAGGTTTTTTATCTTCGGACAAAGCACAAAGCAACCCTTTGATGGGAATGGCTACAAAGTTTTTGGATAAAGATGGTGATGGTAATATCACAAATGAATTAACAGGAATGATTGGTTCTTTCTTTAAGAAGTAATCCATTCACAGACAAAAAAAGCCTCGTTTTGTACAAAACGAGGCTTTTTTTATGCTCAAAAACTAGCGTTTTAGATATGGTCTAAATACTCTAGAGTGACTTGTTTTTTATCTATATCTACATTAGAAATGCTAACATTTATAGAATCCCCCATTTTAAATTTCAATCCTGTTTTGGCCCCTTTTGCACTCAACCTACCGTTCTGAACCTCAAAAGATTCTCTAAATTGGTCAAAACTAAACATCCCTTCGCAGTGATTTTCCTTCAATAGTACAAAAACGCCTCTGTCAATAATTCCAGAAATAATCCCTTCAAAAGTTTCCCCTACTTTGTCTTCCAAAAATTCAACCTGTTTGAAACGAGTAGACTCTCTTTCACTTTCCATGGCTTTGCGTTCCATTTTGGAAATATGGCGACATTTTAATTCCAAATCTGTTTTATTTACTCGTTGAATGTTATCACCTAAGTTTTCAAACAAAATACGATGAGCCAATACGTCGGCATATCTTCGAATAGGAGATGTGAAATGAGAATAATCTTTGAACCCTAAACCAAAATGACCAATATTATCCGTAGAATAAACCGCTTTCGCCATACTTCTAATCGCAATCCCTTCTAAAAATTTAATTTGCTCATCTTTCTGAGCAGCTTTCGCCAAATTATTATAAGAAGCCCTTAATTCATCAGGATTTCTATTTTTCATTTGAATATCAAATTGCTTAGCAAAATTGATTAAACCAACCACTTTTTCTGCATCTGGCAAATCATGTATTCGATAAACAAAAGGAATTTCGTGCCCTTCGGCTTTATGTTGAATAAACTGAGCTACTGCTTTATTAGCAAGCAACATCAAATCTTCAATTAATAAATGAGCGTCCTTTCTTTCTTTGATATAAACTCGAATTGGCTTTTTATCCTCATCTAATTCAAACTTTACTTCGTCGGTTTCAAAACCAATTGACCCTTCTTGAAATCTGAGTTTTCTTAAATGGTGAGAAAAGCTGTTTATTATCGTTAATTCTTCGTGATATTCAGCATCTTTATTTTCAATACTATCCTGTGCTTCTTCGTAAGCGAATCTTTTATCCGAATGAATTAACGCTCGACCTATCCAAGTATTTAAAATTTCAAAATCTGGATTTATTTCAAAAACAGTAGAAAAAACACATTTATCCTCGTTAGGTCTTAATGAACACAAGCCATTTGATAACCGCTCAGGCAACATAGGAATCACTCTATCAACTAGATAAACAGATGTGGCTCTAAGGTAGGCTTCTTTGTCAAGTTCAGAACCTGGTTTTACATAATGTGCTACATCCGCAATATGAACGCCGATTTCTAAGTTTCCATTGTCCAATTGTTGGAATGAAATAGCATCATCAAAATCTTTCGCAGTGTCGGGGTCAATAGTCATCGTGAGTACATTTCTCATGTCTCGTCTTTTAGAAACTTCTTCTTCCGAAATTTCTTCAGACAATGCTTCACTTTCTGCGATAACTTCGTCAGGAAAAGAGAGATTAAAACCTTTGTCCACCAAAATTCGATTCATTTCTAAATCGTTAGAACTTAACTTACCTAATACTGTGGTAATAATTCCGACAGGTTTTTGATGTCTATTGTTGGTCCAATCCGTAATTTTAACGACAACCATTTCACCTTCTTCGGCTTTCAATGAATTTTCGACATCAATCGTAATTTTTGCCAATACATTATTGTTAACAGGCATTATCCAAGGCGTGCTTTCATTTTCGTAATATTTGCCCAAGAAATGTTCTGTTTGGCGAATAATTACTTCTTCAATGATTCCCTCGGGTCGTCTATCTTTGCGGTTGTTGAGTACTCTGACAGAAACAGTATCTCCATTCATGGCATCACTGATATGGCGAGGACTGACAAAAATATCTTTCTCTAAGCCTTCACAAACAATAAATGCACTCCCATTCTTGGTCATATCGACTACTCCTGTATGAAGTTTGCCTTGTTTGTGCTGCGATGAAGTAGTTTTTTTGGATAATTTATAAGATTTATCTCCTAACGATTGTATTCTTCTTTTGGAAGAAAGGTATTCTAATCGTTCTTCTATTTGTTCAAGAGAATTTTTGACATCTAATTTTTCAAAAACCTGTTTAACATTTCTAATTTTATTAGGGTTTCTTCTAAACAGTTTAACGATTAAATGATCTAAAATATGTCTTGGTAGTTTGGTTGATTTCTTAATTTTTTTCATTTTATTTTTTTGAATACATCCCTTTGATGAGAACCGAATATGTGCAATATGGTATAAAGATGATTGAGCACAAAATAGATAGGTTGTATCGGTTATCTAACATTCCTAAATACAAAAAATGAATTTTAGATTTGGTAATTAGGGATAATTTTGAGGTAAGTATATTTATAATTTTTTCTTTTTATTAATTATTCTTACGAAAAGAATGGACTTGAGTTGCCTATTTAAACGGACAATTTATTTTATTGAAGATGAGTCTCTATACTGCAAAGATAGTTGATATATTGAAAATTGTAAAGTATCTATGTTAAAATCACTTATTTTTTGTGTAAATATTCTATTACAAATCAATGTTTCTCCTTTTATACAGCATTGAAAAACTGCAAATCGTATAGTTTTTTATAATGCCCTTCTTCGTTTAATATAAGTTCATTGTGCGAGCCAAATTCTTTTACGACACCTCTGTCCAATACAAGAATATTGTCAGCATGTTTAATGGTAGACAAACGGTGAGCAATGATAATTGAAGTTCTTTTACTTATTAATTTTTCAATAGCATATTGAATAACAGATTCCGTTTCGGGATCAATAGAAGATGTTGCTTCATCTAAAATTAAAATATCAGGGTCAAAAACTAATGCTCGTACAAAAGAGATTAATTGCCTTTGTCCCATCGACAAAGTGGCACCTCGTTCCATTACTTTGTAATCATAACCACCAGGAAGTTTCATAATGAAGTCATGAGCACCTATGGCTTTAGCAGACTCTTTAACTTTTTCAATTGAAATATCTCTGTTTCGCAATGTAATGTTTTCCATCACTGTTCCTGAAAATAAAAATACGTCTTGCAAAACCATAGCGATTCGAGAACGAAGAAAAGAAAGCTCATAGTCTCGAATAGATTGTTCATCTATTTTGATATTTCCGCCTTCAAATTCATAAAAACGATTTAAAATATTAATAATAGTTGTTTTTCCCGACCCTGTACTCCCTATTATGGCTAATGTTTGTTTGGGTTTAACCTCAAAAGATACTTTTTTCAAAATGGGTTCACCTTCTGTATAAGAAAAATCGACATTCTCAAAAGAAATTGAACCTTTTAGGCTATTAGATTGAATGGTTCCTTTATTTTCAATAAAATCAGTTCTGTCTAAGAGCGTAAAAACTCTATCTGCTGCAACCAACCCCATTTGTATCTGATTGAATCTATCGGCTAAAAAACGCAAAGGTCTAAATAACATGGAAAAATATAGCGGAAAAGCAACCAATGCTCCCAATGTAACTTCATTATTTAGAACGCCTTTTGCTCCATACCAAATCATTAAACCCAACGCAAGTGCAGAAATGGCTTCAACTGCGGGGAAAAATAAAGAATAATAAAGAATAGAATCTAAATTGGCACCTGTATAATCTCTATTGATTTTATTAAATTTCTTTAACTCCTCCTTTTCTGCATTAAAAATTTGAAGTATTCTCATACCCGTAATTCGCTCTTGTAAAAAAGCATTCATTTGGCTAATTTTCGTACGAACCACTTGGAAAGATACTTTGACTTTTTCTTTAAAAATATAAGTAATAAAAAGCATAATCGGTAAAGTTGTCAAACAAACCAATGCTAATTTCCAACTCAGAGAAAGCATGGTTATAATAACAACAATAATCGTCAAAATATCCGCTACTACAGTGATAACACCCTGAGAAAACACTTGGTTAATCGCTTCGACATCAGAAATGGTTCTGGTGGTTGAAGTTCCGATAGGCGTCTTATCGAAGTAACTTAGCTTTAATGAAGTAATTTGTTTAAAAACTCTCATTCTTAGGTCTTTAATAACAGACTGACCCAAAAAATTAGTGGAATATATAAATATGTACCTTAAAATTACTTCTCCAAATAATACACAAAACAAGAGCATTGCAATTCCTCTTAATCCTGCCAAATCATTGATTGAAATATAATTATCAACCATTTTGTTAATTAAAAAAGGACGCAACATCGCCAAAGGAGCCAATATAATTGCTAATAAAAGTGCTCCATAAAATAACAGCTTATAAGGACGAGCCAGTTTAAGGAGTCGTATAAATAGTTGCCAATCAAAAGATTTTTTTGGTGTTTTTGACATATAAATTTTATTAACAGACAAGTAAGGTAGTTGCTTATTTCTTATTTTTCAAATAATCATATTTCTAATTCGTATTTTTGAAAAAATGAACGTCTGACTATAAGCATCTATAAAACTCAGAAACGAACTGAATGTTTATGTTTTTTAGTAGAAAAGTAAAAGACTTTTGTTCGGAAATCTAAAGTGTTAACTTTCTAAAACTATAAAGAAAATGGAATTTAAACAAGTTTCTAAAAACGGATTTAATGCCTCTCGAATTATTGCGGGCGTAATGAGATGGGGACAATGGGGACATAATTTAGACACAAAAGGGTACGAAAAATTAATCCATGAATACCTGAACATTGGAATTTCTACTTTTGACCATGCCGATATTTATGGAAATTATACCACTGAAGCTGAGTTTGGAAAAGCAATTGTGAATAGGTCGGACTTGAGAAACCAAATGCAATTGGTTTCTAAGGTTGGGATTCAGATGGTTTGTGAACAACGTCCTCAGAATAAGGTTGGTTTTTATGAACTTTCCGAAGATTACATAACTAGACAAGTGGAACAGTCTCTAAAAAACTTATGTACTGATAGGTTAGATTTATTACTAATCCACCGACCGAGTATTTTTATGAATCCTAATGAAATTGCAAGCACTTTCGAAAAACTGAAAACTAGTGGTAAAGTCCTTCATTTTGGGGTTTCTAATTTCACGCCTAGTCAATTTGATGCACTTAATCAACTTTTTCCACTGGTTACTAATCAAGTAGAAGCTTCTTTGATGCACCTTGACCCTTTCTTTGATGGAACTTTTGACCAAGCTTTAAAGCATAAATTTTCTCCAATGGTCTGGTCTCCTTTCAAGGGAGAACAATATTTTAACCCTCAATTTGAATCTGAAACGAAAAACCGAATTAAGAATTTATTACTTGGTTTAGGTCAAAAATATAAAGTTTCTGAGGATTTGTTACAATTAGCTTTTTTACTCAAACACCCTGCTGGTTTGCTTCCGATTGTGGGTACGGCTAATACTAATCGAATTAAAAACTTGACCAAATTAGATGGACTTGAATTATCCTTACAAGATGCTTTTCAATTATTGATTGCGGCACAAGGTCATCCTGTTCCTTAAATAATGCTGAATAAAAAGTAGATGGATAAAGAAATATTAGTGAGTCTAGATGTCAATATACCTAATTTAAAAATCGACATTCTGTTGGATTATAAAACTCATCCTTATTTGAGTGGAAATAAGTGGCGGAAATTGAAATATGCCTTGAAATATTTAGAAGAAAAGAGAATCTATAAAATTCAGAGTATGTCAGGCAATAATTCAAACTATTTAATGGCATTGGCGAAATTAGTTTCGAATACGAATTTTGAGGCAGAAGTTTTTACGGCTTCTTATACTCAAGATACTTATACGTTGAATTATGCAAAAAAAGCAGGCGTAAAGATTCGTCATATTGATAGAACTGATTACCGATTACTCAGAGAGAATCCACTTGAATCAAAATTGATAGATGAAAATGCTTATTGGATAGGCGAAGGAGGTAGTAGTAGTTTCGCGATTAAAGGTTGCGAAGAAATTCTAAAATTCGTTGATTTAAAAAATTATAACGAAATTCATACTTGTGCAGGAACAGGAACGACAGCCATAGGAATAGGAAATAGTTTGACCGCTAATCAACATTTATTCGTACATCATTCTTTTCAAGAAACTCATTACAGCGATAAATTTAATCAACTGTGTCAGAAAAAACCTTCAGAAATAACGTTTATCAAGAATATTGGGAAATTTGGGAAGGTCAATGATGAATTAGTTGTATTTATTAATAGGTTTTGGCAAAATCATAAAATTCCGCTCGAACCCATATACAGTGCTAAAATGATGCGAACCATTTTATCTCGAAATTATGCTACCCCAACATCTATACTCATGGTACATAACGGTGGGCTTCAAGGAATTGCGGCTTATAATTACTCTACTCAAAAAGAAAAAATAGACATTATTACAAATTAATTTATATAGGTAAAATGTTTTGTTTTAGTGTATTCATTTTTTTGATACACTGTCTTAAAACTTAATATAATCAACAGGGTTGATAGGTTTTCCGTTTACCCATAACTCGAAATGTAAATGTGGTCCAGTGGTTAATGTTCCTGTGTTACCAATAATAGCAATGGCTTCGCCTGCTTTGACAGAAGTTCCCACCTTTTTTAACAAAACAGAGTTGTGTTTATAAGAAGTGATAATATTATTTTTGTGTTGAAGGCTTATCGTGTTTCCTGTTTCTAGCGTCCAATCAGAAGAAATTACAATTCCATCTAATGCCGCTTTGATAGCGGTATTTTTGGCAGCTAAAATATCAACGCCAAGATGGTCGTTAGGTGTCATAAACCCAGCGGAAACCGTTCCATTAACAGGCGGAAAGAAATCAATTCCTTCTAGTTCTGCCATTTTTACTACTTGGTCGTCCCTTTCCAAATCTAACACATTAAGGTCATCATCGACCAGTTCTTCTCCTGCCTCACTAGAGTCGACATACAACGGACTTACGATACTAGAGTCAGGAATCAATTGAGCATTTTCCTTTGCTTGTTCTTCTGTTTCTAAATTGCCCGTAATGACTCTTTTTATACTTGAGATAACTGTGTTTTGACTTTTTAACTCCAATTCAAGAAACTCTATTTCTTTGTTTAGATTATGAACAACTTCGTTGCTATTAACATCACCATAACCTGGTATTATTTTTTTTAAAGGCGTGAAAGCTATTGTGCAAAAAGTGAATCCCATGATACCAATTACCCCCAAACTCAAAATCAAATAGGCATAGCCATTAGTAAATCTGAAATTTTTAATTTGCTCTAATGATTTTTCTTCGATAATAGAAACTCTAAATCGTCGGATTAGATGTTCTCGAAGAGAGCCTAGCTTGGATTGATTAGCTTTTGCCATAATTTGAAAACAAATTAGAGTATTAGACATTATTACAAATGAACTCTTATGGATTAAAAATCTTCTTTTTACTTCACTCTTCGTCAAGTACTCATCTTAATACCTATGGGTATTAGATTTCGTGCTTTCCTTGATTGAAATAAAAATTCCTGTTTTTTTCTCTCATACAATCCAATTCGTAATAATATCTATTGATTGAAATAATAAATTTTGACACCTACAACAAAACGGGACATTTATCCAAGTTGTTGTTTTTATAGTATAACCTTAACCATGTATTAAAGACAATTACCAAACTACTATATTCGTACATACGTGACAAATGGTAAATATATCTATCTATAAACCAGATTTGTTTGAGTATATTACGATTTATAAGTATCGTAAGGTGCAAAAATATAAAATAGCGAATTGTAATTGTTAAAAATAAAATATTTTTGTGGCTAAAACGGTTAAATTATCAAGAGATTATAACATCTCGTTACTTTTAACCATTTATTTCTATGTTAAATGTTCATGTCGTTTTCATGAAACATATAGATTGAAAATCAGGTATAAAACTGAATATTAAAAAAGCTAATTTCGTACATGAAAATCAGAACAAACCTCTTAATTGTACTATCCTGTTTTGTTTTTGCCTTATTGCCAAGTCAAGACTTGTTAGCACAAAGCAAAAAACGAAAGAAAAAAGATTATGACCCACCGTCAAAATTTGGGCTTTTTTATACTAATCTAACAGCTCATTACAACGGTTACTTCAATGCAAATGAATTGTATTTAGGTCTTGTAGACCAAACCAATAGCAGTTATAAAGATAATTATACGGAAGTCTTACCTATATTTCCTTATTTAGAAATTCTTGAAAACCAAAAATCAGGAGGTAAGCTAGACGAAGCCATAAAGAAACTAGGGAAAGTCATAGAAAGACATCGAAAATCAGATTGGGTTGATGATTCTTATTTGTTAATGGCAAAATGCTATATGATGAACGGCGATTTTGCTGCTGCTGAAGAGTCCTTATTGTTTTTAGAACAAGATTATTCACCCGAAGCGGTCAAAAAAAGATATTCTCGTTCTAAAAAAGGAAGAGACCTAGCTAAAAAAGAAAGAGATAAGGCCAGAAAAGAAAGAGAACAAGCAAGGAAAAATAAAGGAAAGGACTCTAAAGAAGAAGAAAAACCTGATAATTATTTTTTGAAACACAGACCTGTTGACCAAGATGCAGACATGACACTTGCACTACTCTATAACTTTTTAGATAGGCCCGAAGACGCAACAATTCTTTATTCTAAATTAGAAAGAGACTCTAAAACTTTCAAGAATATATTAACAGACCTAGAAGTGGTCAAGGCTTATGGTGCATTAAGAGTTAAAAACCACCCCAAAGCAATAGAACATTTAAAAAATTCTATTGAACAAAAATATGGGAGAAAAGAAGACAGAGCCAGATTGGCGTATATAACCGCACAGTTATTACAAAAACAAAATGATATTGTAGGTGCTACGGAATATTTTGCATTGGCTAAGAAAATGACTCAAAATTATGACTTGATATTTTATGCTGCCCTAAATGAACTACAGTATAAATATGATCAATCACAAATCTCGTATAGTCAAGTAGTGAAAGAACTGAACGCAATGGCTAAAGATCGAAAAAATAATGAATATGTCGGGTCTATTTTGTTTGCTGAAGGGAAAATTCATCTCAAAGAAAAAGAGATAGACCAAGCAATCGCAGCATTTTCAAAAGCAGTACAAGAAAGCGGTGATAGCTTTTTCAAGAAAGAAGCATACAGCTTGTTAGCAGATTTATCTTTCTCAAACGATGATTTTGTTAATGCTAAAAACTATTATGATACCACACTTACTTTCATGACAGAAGAAGATGAGGACTATTCTGTATTAAAGCTAAGAAGAGACAATCTGATAGAAATTGCTCAATTAATAACCGAAATTGAAATGCAAGA
>CALAJP010000219.1 GCA_937922815.1 uncultured Saprospiraceae bacterium | reverse complement strand
TTGATTATTAGTGTTTTATGTAGTTTTTACGATATTGGTATAATAAATGTTTATAATATAATATGGACTATTTACTTAACAGAGATTGATATAAGCCGGATAATTATTAAATTATTCGGCTTTTTTATTGAGTCGCCGCATCTTTTTGGTTTCCAAAATCTCTTTTAGAAGGTTTTTGTTTTACCCTCTCCGCAGGTTTTCCTACATATAGATAATGTATGTCATTGATTTTGAATAATTTACCACTGATATTAGATTTGTCGATATCCTCTAATTGAATTTTTTGATGAGGGTAGGGGATGACAAGACAGCTTTTCGATTGGCTAGCACTAGATATAACTCCGACTCCCAAATTCATGTTGACGATGTCTTTGATATCATTTTTTTTGTTAAACACGGCATTTTCGATAGAAAGCAATTCCATTTTTTGATTAAAAGGACCAAAATCAATAGTTTCTATTTGTTGACTAACTTGATTAGGTTTTTCTTCAAACGCTAAAACTTTGAAATAATAAAGATTTTTTTTCTGGTAGCTTATGCCTCCAAAGGTGTATTGTTTGCCTTGTTCTATTGTCTTTTTGTCAAATAGATTTCCATTTTCATCTAATAGAATGAACTGATGTAGACCATTAAAAGAAGTGGCAATAGGTTCCGTAGCCGCAATACCTTCCATGGTATCTGTAATTTTTTCAGATTGACAAGCCAAGAAAAGTAAAGTAATGAAAGCAATTAATGTATTTCTCAATAGCATAATGTTGAATTATTTGCGCTTAATTTTATTCTCTTTGTAATCCTTGAATATAAAGTCTCCTAAGCCATCGAGTCCCGAAAAATAAGCTTTTCCTTGATTTGCTTCTGTAAACATATCTACAAATTGTTGTAGGTATGGGTCTTTAGCAATCATAAAAGTTGTAATCGGAATGCCTAATTTTTTGCATTTAACGCCTAAACTTATGGTTCGATTGACTATTTTTTTATCTAACCCAAAGCTATTTTTATAATACTTTTTCCCAGTTTTGATGCAAGACGGTTTCCCATCCGTTATCATAAAAATCTGCTTGTTAGAAGTTTTTTGCTTACGCAATATATCAATAGCCATTTCAAGACCAGCAACAGTATTGGTGTGGTACGGGCCTACGGTTAGGTATGGCAAATCTTTTATTTCAATACGTGCAGCATCATTTCCAAAAACAATAATATCCAATTTATCTTTAGGAAAACGAGAAATAATAAATTCAGATAATGCCATTGCCACTTTTTTGGCGGGCGTTATCCTATCTTCTCCATAAAGAATCATAGAATGTGAAATATCAATCATCAAAACCGTTGCCATATTGGTTTGGTGATAAGTTTCTTTTACTTCCAAATCTTTATCAGACATAGCAAAACTATCTATACCGTGATTGATTTGTGCGTTTTTGAAAGATTCAACAAAATTGATATGTTCTAATTTATCACCGAACTCGAAAGGTTTGAGGTCAGAAGTAAATTCATCGCCTTTTCCCGAATTTTTGGTTTTATGGTTTCCGCCTTTTCCTGAATTTAGGTTATTGAAAATATATTCAAATGCAGTTTTCCTAATTGTAATTTCCATTTTGGAAGTAGGGCGGATACTTTTTTCGCCTTTTTCGTCAGGCATTTTTTTGATAAAGCCTTTGTCGTATAATTCTTTAACGAAATCGCCTATACCATAATCTTCTAATGTAATGTTATTATAAGAGTCGATTTCTGTTAGCCAAGAGATTGCCTTGCCAACATCTCCGTTCGAATAAGTTAATAATTCGGAAAATAATTTCAATAAACTATCAAATAGTCTTTTGGGAGGTTTGTCCGATTTTTGTTTAAATATCCATCCTTTAAAAACCATAGATCAATTATTTTGAAATTATAAATTGTTGAGCATGTTCAATAATTTGTTGAATGTTGAGTTCGCTACTTACCTTTTTGGGAATGTATTGATGCTTTATTTCGGACTGCCAAAGCACAAAAAAACCAGGCATTTGATGAATATTACCTAATTTTTTTTCGACTTCTTGTCCATACCCATCTTTCATTAGCTTGAAACCTTTGGTAAAGGTACTCAATCCGTAGAGTTGAGAAATTGTTCCTGATTTAAGACCAAATTTTTTATAAATAAGTCTTTTAGGGTCACTAATGGATTCTACATTATGCAGTCCAAATCGATTGAAATAATTATCTGCGGTATCTTCATTGGTCATGTGAACGAATATGATTCGTATTCCTTTCGCTGAAACGGTTGTATATACTTCAGAAATTTCGTCAATATTTTTTTTACAAAAAACACACCCAAAATGCCTTAAAAATACCAATATAATAGGCTGTTGGAAAGACAAATCATATAAAGAGTTCGATTTGTTGGTTATGATTTTTTTCCAATGTTCCATGTTTACGATAACAAATTAAATTTAGTGGTAGTTGATAATACTTCCTAAAAATAAAAAAGAGCATATTGCGTCTTTATAAATAAGAAACAATATACTCTTTTTTTTGTTTGTTAAAAGAAGTTGAATTTTAGACATTCATGCCTTCAAAAACTTCTTTAACAGCTTTAACGTGAGAAGCTGAATCTGCAAGTAATGTTTTTTCAGCATCGTTCAATTTCAATTCAATAATTTCTTCGATACCGTTTTTGCCTAATTTTACAGGAACACCCAAATAAAGGTCTTTGATTCCATATTCGCCATTAAGTAATGCACAACAAGGGAAAATTCTGTTTTCATCCCTAACGATAGATTCTACCATCTGAGCAGCAGCAGCACCTGGAGCATACCAAGCCGAAGTACCCATTAGTTTAACCAATTCGCCACCTCCTTTCTTGGTGCGTTCAACGATTGCATTTAATGCATCATCTTCAATTAATTCAGTTACGGGAATACCTGCAACAGTAGTATATCTAGGTAGAGGAACCATAGTGTCACCGTGTCCGCCCATCAATACTGCTTGAATTTCTTTTGGAGAAACATTCAGTTCAGTAGCTAAGAAAGCTCTGTATCTTGCTGTGTCTAAAATTCCCGCCATACCAAACACTTTAGTTGATGGAAGACCAGCCGCTTTGAATGCTGCAAATGTCATGACATCTAACGGATTAGATACTACAATAATGATTGGGTCTTTAGAATGTTTTAATATTGATTTAGTAACAGAAGTTACGATTTTAGCATTTGTAGAAATCAAATCATCTCTACTCATTCCAGGCTTACGAGGAATACCAGCCGTAATTACTACGATATCAGAATTGGCAGTGTCTTCGTAATTATCAGTTCCTTTTAGTTTTGTACTGTAGTAGTCAATAGGGGCTTGTTGCCAGCTATCTAATGCCTTCCCTTTTGCAAAATCGCCTTTCAAGTCGATTAATACAACTTCGTTAACAATATCTTTGTGTGCCAGTACATTGGCAACAGTAGCTCCTACATTACCAGCTCCTACAACGGTTACTTTACTCATTGATTAATGTTTATTTTTATTTTGGATAATTATATTAAATGTTAATTCATATTTTTGCCAAACAAAATGATGTTAAAAATATAAATAACATATATGATTAATGTTTTTAACGAAAGATTGTTACAAATCTTCTACTGAAAGTGTGTAAAAATAATGAAAACAATCGTTTTTTTGTTCAAACTGTGCCATTTTTGTAGAACTAATTACGTTTTGTATGTGTTCTCATTCTAAACAAACTTATTCCAACAAAAAAGATGAATAATTTTTTTACCAAAATATTGGGGCTGCTCTTATTTTTGTTTTTAACAGTAGATGGGTATTCTCAATTCAGATGTGGTTTCCGACCTCAAGAAGAAGATGTTAATAGGCTATTGACTAATAAGAGACTCGTCGAAGAAAATAAAGATAGAGCTCAATCTAGGAATTTACGCTTTATTCCTCTCAAATTTCATGTAGTGGGAGATGATGATGGAAATGGACAGGTAAATGAAAACAACTTATTGGCTACGGTTTGTCAATTAAATGAAGATTTTGCGCCTCACGACATCCAATTTTTTATTACGGATGATGGATTTAATTATATAGAATCTTCTATTCTGCATAGAAATCCTACTTCTCATGCTTCTGTTGTTACAATTAATCAGAATATGGATTTAGGAGCTGTTAATGCTTTTATTACAGATGAAATTCTTTTTGATGCTGATGCATTAGGGACAACATTAGGAATCTATTTGAATCAAACGGCTGATGTAGTAGTCGCTATTCGAAGTCGAATTGATGGTCAAGATAAAACCTTACCTCACGAGTTAGGTCATTATTTTGGATTGCTTCATACTTTTAATGGCTGGGATAGCGAAGGGTACAACGTATCTTCTCATGGCAATCCTGTGAGTACTTCTTCTCCCGATGGTGTGCCAACGGAACAAATGGATAGAATAGGGGTTTGTAAAAACTGTGAGACTGCAGGAGATTTTATTTGTGATACACGCCCTGATTATAATTTTGGGATTTCTGGCTTTAGTTGTAATAACTTTAGTGCTAGCTTTAGAGACCCCTGTGGTGAGGTGGTTGTGCCAGATGCAGGAAATTATATGTCATACTTTTTTAATTGTACTAACGAATCTTTTTCGGAACAACAGGCAGAAATAATGAATGCTGACATTGATCGTAGATTACGAAATAGGGATATTGACCCTAGTCGTCAGCCTATTACGACAGGAACGGTTTCAGCAGCACCTTCTTTGGTTTCTCCAATAGCTGGCGAGGCAACTCAATTTTATAATACCGTTGAACTGAATTGGAATGCTGTTGCGAATGCTTCACATTATTTAGTTGAAGTTGATATATTACCTAATTTTGTTTCTCAAAAACCTATTAAGAAAATACTTTTTGTGAAAGGAAACCAAGCTATTGTAAAGGGGTTAGACCCCGATAGACTTTATTATTGGAGAGTTCGAGCCCTAAACCAATATCTAACTTGTTTGTCGTTTGAAACTTTATCGGACAGGAGCAGTTTTTTTACGAGTAGCGACTTTGATACGTCTAACGAATCGACTAATTTATTTGAAGAGTTTAATTTGTATCCCAACCCTACACTTAGCGGAGGTCAATTATCAGCAAGTATAAAACCATTGACAGGAACAAAACAGTTAAATATTGAAATTTGGAGCTTGGAAGGGAAATTGATTTATCAAAAAGAACAAAAAATTACTTCAAATAATCAAAATATTTCGATTCCTATTCCTAATGATACTGATGCCGGAGTTTACTTTGTTTCATTTTCTAACAAAGAAACTGGAGAACGTTTTGTTGAAAAAGTTTTAGTACAATAGGATTTTGAATTCGATAAAATTTCAATTAGAAAAAAGAAAATATTCTCAAATTAATGGATAACTATTCTATTTCCAACGAATTTAAATTGTTGGGCAAACTGATGGAGTTGCATGGCGAAAACTCTTTCAAAATAAAGTCTTATGTCAACGCTTCTAGAACTATCAAAAATTTAGACCAAGAATTAAGCACTCTTTCTGAAGAAGATATTTCTAATATAAAAGGAATAGGAAAGGCAATTCAAGGTAAAATTCAAGAATTATTACAGAATGGTTTTATTGAAAATATAAAAAAATATGAAGCCAAAACGCCTCCCGGTATTGTTGAAATGCTACAAATAAGAGGATTTGGAGCGAAGAAAATTGCACAAGTTTGGCAGCAGTTACAAATAGAATCTGCGGGTGAACTACTATATGCATGTTATGAAAACAGGCTTGCAGGCTTGAAAGGTTTTGGCGAAAAGACTCAAGCCGAATTAATAACTAAATTAAACTTGTTAATTCAGTCTCGTGGAAAATACCTCCTTCATCAAGTCGTGGGTGTTGTTAAAATAATTGAAGATAACTTTGAAGAAGCATTTGAATCTAAAAAGCTTCAATGGGTAGGAGATTGGGCTCAGCAAAAACCTATTGTCGAAGAAATAGTATTATTAAGTAAGGTGTCATTAAACGAAATTGCTTCAACCTTAAAAGTGGAAGTTAGAAATGCAACTTCGGAAAAAGCATCTATTTTAATAGACGAAATTCCTATTCATATTATTAGTTTTGACAATGAAAATGCAATATTACAGCCGTTGAGTTTGACTAGTGAAAAGATTTTTGTAGACGAATTAGTGAAAGAATATCCGATTTCGGGTTCTTTTTCTTCAGAAGAAGAATATTTTGAGTCGCATAATCTGCCAAATATAGCCAAAAATTGTCGTACTAAATATTGGACACCTTTTTCTGTTGAAAAATATAACAATAGAATTAAATCTGAAGATATCAAAGGTGTGGTTCATTCGCATAGTGTTTGGAGCGATGGGCAGGCAACTGTAAAAGATATGGCGTTACATACAGAGAAATTAGGCTATGAATATTTAGTAATGACAGACCATTCTCAAACAGCCAGTTATGCGAATGGTTTGAAACCTGACCGTATTTTTGCTCAATGGGAAGAAATAGAAAAATTAAACAGCCAGAAAGAAACAATTCCTGTGTTGAAAGGTATTGAATCTGATATTCTAATGAATGGCGACTTGGACTATAGCCATGAAATATTGAAACAGTTTGATGTTGTCGTTGCTTCTATCCATTCACAACTAAAAATGGATAAAGGTACGGCGACTAATAGAATTATTAAGGCTGTTGAAAATCCATATACTCATATTTTGGGGCACCTTACGGGGCGTTTATTATTGTCTCGGTTAGGGTATGAATTAGATTTTGAAAAAGTGATTGACGCCTGTGCAAAAAATAATGTTGCGATTGAACTTAACACAAATCCAAATCGTTTGGATATAGATTATACCTACATTTCTCAACTACAAGACAAAGGCGTAAAGCTATCTATTAATCCTGATGCACATTCATTATCAGGGATTGAGAATATAAAATGGGGGATATCATTAGCTCAAAGAGGAGGGTTGCTAAAAGAAAATTGTTTGAATGCCTATTCTAAAGAAGACTTTTTAGGGCTTATAAATAAATAAGATGCTGAATGCAGTAAAAACCCAATTGGTTTCAATTTATTAACAAGCGATTAACAATTAGTATTAATTTTGACCTTAAATTTGTGTACGAATAACGGGGTAACCCAATTTTTTATAAATCAATATCTTTTTAACATGAAAACTAAAGTTTTTTTATTTACGATTTCTTTGGCTGTTGCCGGTATGATTTCTAGCTGTGGATCTGACTCTGCTGCTGACCAAGCAAAAAATGCTGCAAAAGCAGAAGTAGAAAACATTAATGCAGGCAAACCAGCTGCGGATGCACCAGCAGTACCTATGGGACCTACGACTACTATTTCTTTTGACGAAGGAACAGAGCACGAGTTTGGAACAATTGACGAAGGTGATGTTGTTGCTCACGTATTCAAATTTAAAAATACAGGTGAAGAGCCATTAGTTTTGACTAATGCTAAAGGTAGCTGTGGATGTACCGTTCCTACTTGGCCAAAAGAACCAATTGCTCCAGGCGAAACAGGAGAAATTAATGTTGAGTTTAATTCTAAAGGTAAATCAGGAAAACAAAATAAGAAAGTTACTTTGACGGCAAATACAAATCCTGCACAAACATTTTTATATGTAAAAGGAGAAGTAACACCTGACCCTAACAAAAAAGCTCCAGCTACTAAATAATTTTTATGAAGTAGAAGAACAATCTTATTTTTGAGTTTTGTTCGTATAAAGAAAAGACTTACTGAGTAAACCAAACATCACCAATTGATGTTTATTGATTTTACTTTCAGTAAGTTTTTTCTTTTTTAGATTAATAGACTAATATGCAATCTTACTTATCGTTAATAAAATTCAGCCATACTATATTTGCCTTACCTTTTGCAATTATTGGCTTTTGCTTACAAATCGGGATTCATGATAATGAGTTTAGCTTATTAACTTTTGTATTAATGGTTCTTTGTATGGTTTTTGCTCGCTCAGCGGCAATGGCTTTTAATAGATATATAGATAGAGATATTGATTTGAAAAATGAAAGAACCAAGTCAAGGGAAATTCCCGCAGGAGTTATTAGTTCGAAATCGGCTCTGTTTTTTATTGTTTTATGTTCTCTTCTTTTTGTTACTACTACTTATTTTATTAATCTTCAATGCTTTTTACTTTCACCGTTAGCATTGTTTGTGATTCTGTTTTATAGTTACACCAAACGATTTACTTTTTTATGCCATTTTGTACTAGGAATGGGCTTGGGATTGGCTCCTATCGGAGCATACTTAGCCGCAGGAGGGGCGTTTGATTGGATACCTATTATCTATTCTTTTGTGGTAATGTTTTGGGTTGCAGGCTTTGATATTATCTATTCTCTACAAGATGAAGATTTTGATAAGTCTTTAAACTTGAACAGTGTTCCTGTTAAATTTGGAAGATTAAAGGCACTAAAAATAGCTAGGCTTTGTCACATAATTTGTGCTTTTTTATTGGTTTTAGTAACTTTTATGTTGTCCCAAATTGAAACAATATTCGCATATTTACACATTTTGGGAGCATTGGTGTTTATCGGGTTGCTTGTTTTTCAGCATAAATTGGTCAAGGCGGACGATTTGAGTAAGGTA
This sequence comes from uncultured Saprospiraceae bacterium, assembly GCA_937922815.1. GTDB lineage: Bacteria > Bacteroidota > Bacteroidia > Chitinophagales > Saprospiraceae > CALAJP01. Next base: position 8,995 of record CALAJP010000219.1, on the reverse strand, counting down.
AATTTAGCTTTTTTTACTACAAATGGGGTTGCGAGCATTGTTTATGCATTTTTTGTCGTCTACGAGATATTAATAGCCTAGTCTATTTAGTTTTTTGCTTGAAATTTGTATCTCTCGATTAAATGTATTAGATTTGTTACACTTCCTAAATACATTATTAGAAATTAATTACATATCAAGAAAAAGTATTCTATATCTTTTTCTTAAGTGACTACTCATTTACTATTCCTATTTACGATTTTGTTTCCGATTATTCATAATTTAGATGAATCTATATTCCTTGTGTGTTTTTAACATTATTTGGAGTAGGTACTTTTCGTGAAAGGCTAAAACATGGTACGATTTTCGTCTTTTATACTAAATTAGAAAGCTATAAGATGTTAGCTACATTTTTAGATTTAATGATTAAGTTATAACATATATAAACATATCATTGTTACAACTTATCAAATATAATGGAACTTTTTATTCAAAAAAAACATTATATCAAAAACAGAAAGTCCAGCTAACACTAACATTAAACCATACTATAATAATTTATAAATGAGAAATTCTATCGCACTAACTGTTTGCTTTGTTTTATTGAGCTTTGTTTCAAGTGCTCAACAACGAGCACAATTTACGAAATATATGTTTAACAGCATGGTGTTTAATCCTGCATATGCGGGTTCTAAAGACCATATGTCGTTTTCACTAATCCACCGTTCTCAATGGGTTGGTTTTGGTGGAGCACCTACCTCACAGTCATTTACTTTTCATACTCCATTGAGAAATGAAAAGGTAGGCGTTGGACTTAGAGTATTGAACGATAAAATTGGACCTACTCAAAATACGGAAGCTTATGCTGCTTATGCTTATAGACTTCCAATAGGAGAAAAGGGGAAATTATCGATTGGAGTACAGGGGGGTGTTGACCGCTTTGACGCGAATTGGTCAGAATTGAGGTTAGAAGAAGAAAACGATCCTGCTTTTGTTGATGTAAATGCTCAATGGTTTCCGAACTTCGGAGCGGGTATTTACTTTTATAACCCTAAGTTTTATGTAGGGGTTGGTGTTCCTCATTTAATAGAATATGATTATAGAAGACCTGATGGAGGAAATACAGAACAAAATAGTTTGGTAGGTAGACAGTATCGTCATTATTATGCTATGGCAGGAACAGCAATTCCTATCAATGGAGATAATTTAGTATTTAGACCTTCTGTTTTTATTAAAAATGTAGGACTTGATGCTAGCTTAAGAGATGAAGTTGATCAAAAGAATATTGGTGCACCAACATCTGTTGATATCGATTTGTCCTTATTCTTCTATAAAACTTTTTGGGTAGGTGCAGCTTACAGAACATCTATCGAAGCTTTCCAAAATACGAGTTCTGATGACTCTATTGATATTTGGGCAGCATATTATCTGAACAACGGAATGAGAGTAGGTATTGCGTATGACTATACATTATCTGCTATTCAAACAGCTACCTCAGGATCATTTGAATTAATGGTAGGGTATGAGATGAATTTTGAAAAGGATATGATTGTAACGCCTCGTTATTTTTAACCTAATACTAAAGACAAGGATGCTTTAATTGTTGTTTATTCTCTATATAGATGTCAATAACAATACAAAACTGATGTAATAGTAATATTGTATTAAGCCTCAATACTTATTTAAATCCAAAATTTCAAAAATTGGTTCAAATATTGTAATGTATATTAATACATAAAGAATAAACCCAAATGTCAAACTTAAATCTATATCACGTGTTAAATAAAAAATTACTTTTCGTATTTACGCTCTTTTTTATAGGGTCTACTGTATTAATCGCTCAATCGGCAAGAATCAAACGTGCCAATAGAATGATGGAAGATCTTAATTATATTGGAGCTATTGAATTATATACTCAGGTTTTAAACGATGATGATAATTCGGAGGCAAAAATTAAATTGGCGGAATGCTACCGTAAAATTTCTGATACTGAGAATGGAGAATATTGGTACGGTCAAGTGGTGATATTGCCAGAAGTAGAGCCTGTTCATCATTTATATTATGGACAGATGTTACAAAGAAATGGAAAATGTGATTTGGCTGACGAACATTACAAAAAATTCATAGAGCAAGTTCCCGATGATATGAGAGGAGAACACTTAGCAAGAGCTTGTGAGTATGAAGAAGAGTTAAATGCTAAAAATAAAGACTTATATACTATTAAGCATTTGGATATAAATTCTGATTTAGATGATTTTGCCTCTGGTTTATATAGTAAAGGGCTCGTATTTGCATCGGAAAGAGATCGTGGTTCGGCAATCGTTAGGGTTCATTCATGGACAGGAAACCCGTTTTTAGAATTGTATGAAGTAAGTATGAAAGACGAGGGTGCCGAGTTTTCATTCGGAGAGCCAGAGAAATTTAATAAATCAATAAATACTAAATTCCATGAGGCGGCAGTTGCATTTTCGCCTGATGAATCTAGAGTATTCTTTACAAGAAATAATTTCAATAAAGGTAAAAAGTCAGACTCTGATGGAGTGACACGTCTTAAAGTTTTCGAATCTGGTGTAGATGGAGGAGAAGTATTAGGTTTGCCTTTTAATTCAGATGAGTATTCTGTGGCTCATCCTACGATAACACAAGATGGAAAAAGAATGTTTTTTGCATCTGATATGCCTGGCGGATTCGGAGGAATGGATATTTACGTTTCAGAGAATGAAAGTGGAAGATGGGGACCTCCCGTAAATTTAGGTCCAATTATTAATACAGAAGGAAATGAATTATTCCCGCACTTTAATAAGGATAATCATTTATATTTTTCATCAGATGGACATATCGGGCTTGGGGGCTTAGATATTTATAAAACATCAGTTTCTGACGAGAATGTTATTGCAGATTTAGAAAACTTGGGTTACCCACTTAATACGACTTCGGACGACTTTGGATTGATTTATGCAGATGACAAAAATTACGGATTCTTTTCATCTGATAGGTCAGGAGGTTCAGGAAGAGATGATATTTATTACTTTAAGAAAGTAGCAGCTCCTGTTGATGTTTATGTATATGACGAAGAAACAGGCGAGCCAATTGAAGGTGCAAATGTGACAAGTAGTTGTGGTAATGATAGTAAACTCACTAACGAAGAAGGGCTAACTAGGTTTGATATTAAATTTAATACTTGTTGTGACTTGGTCGCTACAGCGGATAAATACGAAAATAACAATAAAGAGCAATGTATTAAAGATGAGTCTGGTAAAACAGTTCGTGTTGAAATCCCTTTGTCTAAAAAACCATTGTTTAATTTAGAAGGTGTCGTTTTAGATGAATTGACAAAGCAACCACTAGCAGAAGTTAACATTACGCTTACGAATGATTGTGAAGGTGAAGTTCAGAATTTTGTTACTGATGCAGCAGGAAAATTTTCTTTTGAATTAGATTCAGAATGTTGTTATTCTATATTAGCAGAAAAAGAGAGCTATGGTGAAGTAACTGCACCTGATCAATGTACAAAAGGCTTAGAAGAAGCTACTACTTTGGTGGCTAATTTATACATGAGACCTTCTTCTTATGCAGGCTATGACCCTAATAACCCTAATGATCCAAATAACCCTAATAATGGAAATGGTGGGAATAATTATTACGGACCTGATGGGCAACCCGACTATTCTCCTCAAAATAAAGGTGTAATTACGGGAACAGATCAAATTATACAAGATAATGGGTTTGAATATTCGCCATCAGCAATAGGAACACAAGAGGGAGAACCTGTGGCATATTTATTACATATCTATTACGATTTTGATAAGTCGTACATCAGAAAAGATGCGAAACCAGAGTTGAATAAATTATTAAGCTTATTAGAAGATAATCCCGATTTTGTTGTAGAAATAGGAGCACATACAGATACACGTGGTTCGTTAAGGTATAATCGAAAATTATCTCAGAGAAGAGCCGAATCTGTTGTGAAATGGTTAGTAAGAAAGGGAATAAACGCAAGCCGACTAATTGCAAGAGGTTATGGTGAAAATGAAAATGTGAACGACTGTGTTAATTATGTACCTTGTTCAGAAAGAGAACATCAGTTAAATAGAAGAACTGAGTTTAGAATATTAAACTGTGAAGGTTGTGATGCTAATGTTATTTCAGAGCCAAACGACAATACAGATGTAGACCCTTGCCACGGATGTCCGTTTTAAGTATATAATAACGGCAAATGTAAGAGTTTGATTAATATTCTTTCATGTGGTAAGATTTTTTAGAATTAAATTTTGTATTTACATTTATTTATATTAAATTTAGCTAATAAGTAATTTGAAATAATAGTGAATTACTCTCAACTATTTTCAGCTTCATATATTAAATGGAGTTGAAAATAGTTTTTTGCAAATAAACTGAAGACAAAACATAACTTTATAGATATAATTATCGTTTTAAACCTATATATTAATACTAGACGATATTAACTATTTAATCTGTTTTCGTCTATTTTATGATAAAACCAACGAACATTTGGAAAAAACTGTAATTAAATTTACTACCTATTTGAAATCTGTCGGCAGATATTCAGATCACACGTTAGAGTCTTATAATAGGGACTTGAACCAGTTTTTGATTTTTTTAAGCCAACACTTTTCTTACCTTTCTAATGACTTCAATTCAATAGATCGAAATCATGTTCGCTCTTGGTTTATTAGCCTTAAAGAAAACGGAAACACTGCAAAAACGATACACCGTAAAGCAGCTTCATTAAAAGCCTTTTTTAAATACCTAAAAAAAGAAGGCAAAATAGAATCAAACCCGACTATAGGTATCATTCTTCCTAAAGTAGCCAAGAGATTGGTGACTCCTCTCAAAAAAGTAGAAACAAATTTATTTCAGACGAGAAACAGTACCGATATTTTGGGACTACGTGATCATGTAATGGTTAACCTATTATATCAAACGGGAATAAGACGTTCTGAATTACAAAATCTCAAAGTGAATAATGTGGATTTAGGACAGAATTTCATACTTGTAGCAGGTAAAGGAGGCAAGCAACGTTTAATACCTTTCGGTATAGAGCTTAAAGGTTTGCTAGAAGAATATTTGTCTATTCGGAAAGATATAGAAAGCATGGGGCATCAGGGCTTTTTGTTTTTGACGAAAAAAGGAAAACCGCTTTACCCGTCGGCAATTAATAATGTTGTTAATAAATATTTGTCGAGTAAAGGCATTCAAACTAGTGGAGTACATCGTTTAAGACACACTTTTGCGACTCATTTGCTTGATGAAGGTGCAGATATTAATGCAATAAAAGAATTATTGGGGCATAGTAATTTAAATGCAACCCAAATATATACACATAATTCAATACAAAAATTGAAAACTGTTTATCAAAAAACACATCCGAGAGGAAATGAATAAGCTTTTTTTATTTAACATAAGAGAGGTTTATTGGTATCAATTTTAATTTAATCGATTATTTAACTTTTAAAAAATAATGTATGAAAGTATCAACCCAATCCGTAAGATTTACAGCAGATGCTAAATTAATCGAATTCGTAAGTAAGAAGTTGAGTAAGCTAGACCAGTTTCATGAAAATATCATAGATGTTAATGTCACTCTGAAACTAGAGAACTCTGGACAGGTGAAAGATAAGATAGCAGAGGTGATAGTTAATATTCCTGGCAAATCTTTAGTGGTAAAAGAAACGAATAAAACATTTGAAGCTGCTGTAGATAAAGCCAGTGATGTTCTTATTCGGCAAATTAAAAAAACGAAAGAAAAATTAAGAGAAAAAAGAGCTTAATGGACGGCTTTTATTTCTCTGATAAATAGCTAGTTAGCTATGTATAAGAAAAGAAAAGAGTAGCAATTCTAAATGTAGATTTGCTACTTTTTTTATTTTTTTTTAAATAATTCTTTCTTTTTTCAATGAAAGGTTATATATTTGCAATCGCTTAGAAACATCACCCAAAAAGTGAGTGATGTTATTGAAATAACTAAGCCTCCTTAGCTCAGCTGGCCAGAGCACGTGATTTGTAATCTCGGGGTCGGCGGTTCGAATCCGCCAGGAGGCTCTTTTGTTTTTATAGATATTTAGATAATATAAAAAGAAAAGTTGAAGGGGGTGCGCCAGAGTGGGAGAGCTGGGCCGGACTGTAAATCCGGTGACTACGTCTGAATAGGTTCGAATCCTATCACCCCCACACTTTAAACTTTTTAATTGTTGTGTAATTATCTTTTGAATTTAGGCAAAGAAAAATCACGCGGGAGTAGCTCAGTTGGTAGAGCATCAGCCTTCCAAGCTGAGGGTCGCGGGTTCGAGTCTCGTCTCCCGCTCTGTTTTTCTTTATGCCGATGTAGCTCAGGGGTAGAGCACTTCCATGGTAAGGAAGGGGTCAAGGGTTCAAATCCCTTCATTGGCTCAACCTTTTTGTTTATTGAAATTCTTATTGATAATAGGTTTTTTGCTTACGTTCCAGTGGTTTAAAGCCGATTATTTTAGAAATATTTTATAGTAATTTATTTAGCAACTTAAATTAAAAAAATCGACCAATGGCTAAGCAAACTTATAATCGAAGCAAACCACACCTTAATATAGGTACGATAGGTCACGTCGATCACGGTAAGACTACTCTAACGGCTGCTATTACTACCGTTCTTTCAAAAGATGGTTTGGCAGAGAAGAGAGATTATGATGCGATCGATGCTGCTCCTGAAGAAAAAGAAAGAGGTATTACTATTAACACTGCTCATGTTGAGTATGAGACAGCTGCTCGTCATTACGCGCATGTTGACTGTCCAGGTCACGCCGATTATGTAAAAAACATGGTTACGGGTGCTGCTCAAATGGATGGTGCTATTTTAGTTGTTGCCGCTACTGATGGACCAATGCCTCAAACAAGAGAGCATATCTTATTATGTCGTCAGGTAGGTGTTCCAAACATCGTTGTTTTTATGAACAAAGTTGATTTGGTAGAAGATGAAGAAATGTTAGAATTAGTGGAGATGGAAGTACGTGAGTTACTTGATCAATACGAATTCGATGGTGATAACGCACAAGTAATTAAAGGGTCTGCATTGAAAGCCTTAGAAGGTGATGCTAATGCAGTAGCTCAAATTAACGAATTAATGGCTGCAGTTGATGGACACATTAGTGAGCCTGTTCGTTTAGTAGATAAAGATTTCTTGATGCCTGTAGAGGATGTATTCTCTATTACTGGTAGAGGTACTGTTGCGACTGGTAGAATCGAAAGAGGTGTTATCAATGTTGGTGACTCTGTAGAGATTTTAGGTATGATGGGTGCTGAAGAGAAACCAATCATGTCAACTATTACTGGTGTTGAGATGTTTAGAAAGTTATTAGAAAGAGGAGAAGCTGGTGATAATGCTGGTCTTTTACTAAGAGGTGTTGACAAAGAGGCAATTAAGAGAGGTATGGTTATCTGTAAGCCAGGTAGCGTAAAGCCACACAAACACTTTAAATGTGAGGTGTATGTATTGTCTAAAGATGAAGGCGGACGTCACACTCCTTTCTTTAATGGTTATAGACCACAGTTTTACTTTAGAACAACAGATGTAACTGGTGATGTTTCTTTGCCAGAGAATGTTGAAATGGTAATGCCTGGTGATAATGTTACTTTGGAAGTTAAATTGATTAACTCAATTGCAATGGAAAAAGGTTTACGTTTTGCTATCCGTGAGGGTGGTAGAACAGTAGGTGCAGGACAGGTTACTGAAATTTTAGAGTAATTACATTGATGAAAGAACATAATTTGTTAAGCGAAAGCAAGACAATTATATAATATAAGTCAAAGATTAAGTGTTCTTCTATGTTTAAGAATGCTTAATCTTTACTTAGTTTTACGGGTGTAGCTTAGTTGGTAGAGCGGCGGTCTCCAAAACCGCAGGTCGGAGGTTCGAGCCCTTCCACCCGTGCTTATTTAGGTTAATTTAATTATAACATATTGCTATGAACTCAATGATCCAATACGCAAAAGAAAGTTACAACGAGTTAATTAACTATGTAACATGGCCAACATTAGGACAATTACTAGAGAGTACTAGGATAGTTCTTATTGCTTCTGTTATATTTACACTTCTTATTGCATTGATGAACTTTGTTTCAAATACTGTTTTAGAAGCTGTATACGGATTGTAATCAATTACGTATAGAAACCAAAAAAATACTTTAAACATTAGTCTTATTCCTGAGTAAATATGTCAAACTTCAAATGGTATTCTTTAAGAGTTATTAGCGGAAAAGAACGCAAAATTAAAGAACGAATAGATTTAGAGATTCAACGAAGTTCATGGAAAGATGTAGTAGGACAAGTGATTGTGCCTACAGAAAAGGTTTATAAGATTAGAAGTGGCAAGAAGGTTATTTCAGAAAGAAATATTCTTCCTGGTTACATATTATTAGAAGTTGATTCAGAAAGATTTTCTGGAGAGATTATTTCTATTATCGCCAATATTCCCAACGTAATACATTTTCTTGGAAAGAATAACCCACTTCCAATGACTCAAAACGAAGCTAACCGTATGTTAGGTAAAGTAGATGAATCATTAGAAGACGGAGAAGCAATGGTCGAGCCATTCTTAGTCGGTGAAACTGTTAAGATTGTGGATGGCCCTTTCAACGAATTTGTGGGAGATATATTAGAAGTACAAGAAGAGAAGAAAAAGTTGAAAGTTGTGGTGAAAATATTTGGTAGAGGTACAGAAGTTGAATTAAACTATGTACAAGTAGAAAAGATAACAGATTAATATTAAATATATAATTATAATATAGACTTTAGCTCCTTTGAGGCTTCCCTAAAGTCGGCAAAACACAGGGAAAATGGCAAAAGAAATCGAAACGTATGTGAAGTTACAGGTCAAAGGCGGTACAGCCAATCCTGCTCCACCAGTTGGTCCTGCACTTGGTGCCAAAGGTTTGAACATCATGGAGTTTTGTAAGCGTTTCAATGCGCAAACGGAAGATAAAAAAGGTCAACTTTGTCCAGTAGTTATTACTGTATACAAAGA
>CALAJP010000218.1 GCA_937922815.1 uncultured Saprospiraceae bacterium | reverse complement strand
GGCTCAAGGCTGTTTTTCCAATCGAACGCACAGGTTCTAAGGTGTTTAATCTTTGTTTTGCGACAGGTTGTTCTTACAAAATTCTCGTTTAGATGGTTATATTTGTAGATAAACGTGTAATTGAAATATAGTGCGTTAGTGTGCTATATTCAATTGTTAGGTGCAATTACCGAACTCATCTTAATATTCTGACATAAATAATATTTGATATCAATTATAATACGCATCTTTGTTTTCTTTTAAAATTTTATGGAATTAAAATCATACACGCCTGAGGTTTCAACAATTAACGAAACAAAACATAGAACTTTCTTTAGAAGTACTAATGGAGAAACCGAAAATGAAGTAATTAAAGTTATTGAATACGAAAAGTACGATGGATTAACATTTAATAAAAAAAATGTTTACAATTTAGGTTTTGGAGATTATGACATAGACAAAGATGATTTTATAGATACTACACTAACAGGGAATGATGACCAATACTTAGTTTTTAATACTGTTCTAAATACTGTGCCAAAGTTTTTTGAAACAAATCAAGACGATGTCATTTTTATTATGGGTAGTGATAGCTCTGATGAATTTGCTCAAGAATGCATTAAAAATTGTCCTAAAAAACGTAAATGTAAAGAACATTGTAAGAAACAAAATCAACGCATTAGGACATATTGTGGATTTATTACTAGACATTATGAAAATCTTATCAAAGATTACGATTTCAGTGGTGGGTACATTGATGAAAAAGGCAATATTACAGAAGTTAAGACGTTTGAAAAGAGAGAAGTTTATGAGTGTATTTTTGTAATTAAAAGAAAATAAGTATATTTGTAGCATGAAAACTATTAAATCAAATAGAGATCAATCTTCGAAAAAAAGTAAAATATCTTTACTTGACATCGCTAAAAGATTAGAAAATCGTGAATTATTCCCTGAAAAGAAGAAAAGAGGAATTAAGGCATTACAAGCATTAAACGTATAAAAACTATATTAGTAAATATAAGAATCAGCCTATTTTGACTGATTTTTTTTGCTTAAATACCAAAATTATTTTTTTCATCTACTAAAATAACTGCACCTAACACTGTGTAAAATTAATTGCTAGTTTTAGCCAATTTACGAAAGTCCGTGAGGACATTCTATTCAGTAATTATTTGCTAAATTTAGTACTCAAAACTCGCAACTAACCTTACACAAACCGTTAAACAAGGCTATTGAATAACAAAAGTTTAGTCTTCGTCTTTTTTTTTGTTTTGTATATTTTATATTGACACAGGTTTTTTTTGAAATTACCGCAAGGTTGTTGAATAATTTTGTCTTTGTGGCGCGCCAAAAATCGAGCTGAGGCATTTGAATTCGTTGATTAGTTGCTAGTTGTTTTGACTATTTTTTTGTCATTTCCTTTTGTAGAAAAAAATACAAAAGCACATTCCCCAGTTGATAGAGTAGGGAGTGCACTTGCTCAATTTTTGGCGGATTGAATTTTCCGAAAGGTTGTTCAACAATTAAAGTCTCGTCCTCGTCTTTATTTGCCCTCGCGCATTTGTGGCTTATGTCGCTACGCGCACATGTCTCGTATTGAACTTTTGAAGTAAAATTGCGTGTTTTCTTATTTCGTTGGGCATTCTGCAAGTTGGTGTTTAAGCGAAGGTTGCTCTGCGGAAAAAGTAGCGAAACAAAAAATCTATACATTTTTTGTTCGATTATTTTCGTCGTAAATTGTAGTATAAATAAGGGAAGAACCGCGCAAAACATCCTCAACTAAAATTTACGAAAATGACTCAAAAAACCGCACTCTCATACAAGGGAATCGATATTCCTATGCCCAATTCAACCGATAATGTTTACACAGGTTTTGAATACGGAATCGACACACGAATACCACATTATTTAAATTACACGGATTCTAATCTTCAATTTGAAGTTATGGGCGGAATCAACGTAAAAACCCTCGACCGACTAAAAGTAACGCTTAAAATAAGCAGAAAACCACTTTTAACGCCCTTGCATGCCTACAGAAACACAATCGATTTGTACAACGACGACCAATTAGAGCGATTCATTCGTCAAGCTTGCGATAAACTAGAAATGGGCTTAAACGATATAAAGCTTCCGCTTTACACGTTTATTGATAATCTAGAAAAATATCGCATTGCCAAACGAACCGAGCAAATTACACCGCAAGAATCGCCCAAAATACAACTTACGGCTAAAGACAAAAAAGAAGCTTTAAAACTGTTGAAAGATGCAACTTTAGTCGATAAAATACGCACGTATTTAAGCGACATTGGGCTCATTGGAGAAGCTGAAAACGGTTTGCTTTTGTTTCTCATTTTTCTAACTCGAAACTTCGAACGTCCGTTGCACGCAATTGTTCACGGAAGTAGTGGAAGTGGCAAAACGAATCTACTAAAAACCGTAATCAGTTCCGTTCCTGAAGAAAGTAAACACATTACAACTGCGCTTACAGAAAACGTATTGTTTTATCCTCCTTATCGTAACTTTTGGAGCAGAAAAATACTGATGCTCGAAGATTTAGACGGAAGTATGAAGGCTTTACTTCCTCTTCGAGAACTGATGAGCAACCAAAAAATAGTGAAGTTTGTGACGGAAATGGATGCGCAAACTGGCGAGCATCGCCAAAAACGATTGAGCGCAGAAGGTCCAATTTGCATCGTTGGAGCAACAACTAAAAACAAGATTTACGAGGATAATTCCAATCGTTCTTTTCTTTTGCACGTCGATGAAAGCAAGAGTCAACAAGAAAAAGTGATGGATTATCAAAATAAATTAGCAGCAGGAGTTGTTGATCTCGACAAGCAACAAGAAGTACAAAAATTACTTAAAAATATACAAAGAATTTTGCTTCCAATTA
>CALAJP010000217.1 GCA_937922815.1 uncultured Saprospiraceae bacterium | reverse complement strand
ACATCCACCACCTACTGCTTTTAATGTATCACGTTTTTCAGTCATAATAACTTGACCACATCCTCTGTTCTCAATAACTGGAGCATCAAGTGTTGCTACTGCACCACATCCGTCGATTTCAACATCTGCTGGGAAAGTAACTTTAAATTCGTTATGAGGAGTTACTTCAATAACATCACGGTAAGTAACCGTACCACCTTTTCTTGAAGGGTTAGTTGCTGTAGCAGTAACTACTACATAACCTTTTCCACAATAAACGTTTCTTTCAACATCGTAATCAAATTCAACTCCACAGAAAGAAGTAACTGAGAAGAAATCATCTTGAGTAATTTCACCATCACCGTTTCTATCAGCAATATCTGCATCAGACATAGCGTCAACATCAAGACAAGAAATTGTGTGATCAGTTGTATCCTTAATAGAAGGTACAATTGGGTTTTCAACAACAACTGTCATCCAAGTTTCGCAAGTGTTACCATAGATATCAACAGCTCTGAATTTAACTTTCACTGTATCTTCGTTACATCCAACTCTTACATATTCTCCCCAATTTTCATCAGTATCATCTTCTCTACAAACCTCAATTCTATCTAATCCACAGTTATCGTGAGAACCTTCATCTATATTATCAGCATAAGCATAAGCATATCCATCAGAACCAACAGTAATGTTATGTCTAGAATCAACTACACAAATAGGAGCAGACTCATCAGCAGTTCTAACTACGAAAGTAGAATCTATAGAAGACCCACAAGCATCAGTAGCTGTAACTGTAATATTAACATCAACATTTAAAGGTAAACCAGTCATTGAACCTGAACCAGCAGTTAAATTAACTGTTCCGTTTAATGTTTGTCCGCCAATACCTGAAGTAGTAGCTGCATATCTTGCAATTACAGATTGAACACCTGAACAATCATCTGTTGCATTAACAGTTAATGTAATCTCACCAGCACATTCTTTAGCTTCTGAACCTAAATCATAAGTAATAGAAGTAATAGTTGGAGCTTGATTATCAGAAATTTCAATAGACTGTACATATTCTTGTCTTGCACCAGTACACCAGTTCAATAAAGACCATGATCTAATGATTTTGATACCTTTATCGCCACATGCACTCAATTCTTGATCTGTATAAGTATAAGCATAACCACAAAGATCTTTTTCATCTTCTCCACCAATAATACCTGCACCTGGAGTAGTTGGAGCAGCTTCTCTATGACCAGCATCAAATAATGCTTTTGGAGATAAATCTGCATCTGCATATTCACAACCTAATTTAAGGTCGCTAGGAGCAACAACCTCAGAAAATCTTGGTGCTTCTATATTAATAACCTGTGTATAAGATGCTTTGAAACCTGTTTTTGTATCCGTAGCTTCCCACGTTTTAGTGATAACACCAACAGTAGTAATATCAGAACCATCTTTTCCACAACCGTCTGTAACAAGAGTATTAACCAATGCTACAGTAACAGGAGAACAATCCGTAACGTCTGCTGCTGTCAACATCAAATGAGCTGGCATTCCTGCAGTATCATTCTTAGCAAGTACCTCGTACAAATCATCATTACAAGAAATTGTAGTATCTAAATCAGCAGTAATAACTGGAGCGTTTTTGTCTTCGAAACAAACAACAGCCCATCCTAAAGAACCTTGAGGAATGTAAGTAATATGTACTTTTTGGCAATCATCCTTAGAGTAATCACCACTAACAGTCAAACATCCGTCTCTGTCACCAGGAGTTCCGTCATCCCATGTTCCGTTCAATTCTTCATTAGTAATAACATCACCTAAGTTTCTGTTATACTTATCGAAAATTTCTACTTTATATAAATCTTTTTCAGCATCACATAAGAAATCGTGACCTTCTAAGAAATCATCAGCATCAGCAACATACTCACAGTCTGCTAAAGATATTCTTACAGCATCGTTAGTTACGATAGTACCGTTAGTACCTTCTGGCACGAAGTATAATGTTTTTTCTAATGATGATTCAACACCAGTAGCAGAAGTATAAGTACCTTCAACAGTTACTGCACCTAAATCAACCCATGTTTGTTCACTAGACACTGTAGGTAAAGCAACTACGATTCTTCTACCATCTACTGTAGTAGCAGCGTTAATTGCAGCTGCAAAAGCTACAATATTGATATCGTTTGCTGTTGAGGTTACATCTACAGAATAGTCAGATTGTACCGTAAAGAATAAAGTATCCTCTTGTGTTAAATCAGGACTTGTAATAGATAAAACATAAGGAAATTCAGCTACGTTATTAGCACACTTTTTTGGAAGAGGCAATAATAACTCAGCTCCTGCAAAATCAATTTTACAGTCATCTCCAGCATATCTAGGACCAGAAATAATTTGATCATCTTCTTTAGGATTGATTTCACCAGCAGCAAAATCACCAGCAGATCCACCCCAAATAGCAGCTTCAGGATTGTCGCTATCTAAAGCACACTGATCTAATTCTACTAATTTAATAGGGTCATTACCGCTTGCTTGAAGAGAAATCGGCGTACCGTAATCTTCAATAATACCATAAGGTCCTTCAACTCTTACGTTTCTATTAGAGGCAGTTGCCCCATTACCTTCCCAGTACCTAAGTTCTAAAAGAGAGCCGTTATTCCCTTTCAAATCCGCAGTAGAATCGTCACAGTCTCCAATACAAATAGTTAAAGTATCAGAAGCATCACCTGCTTCAATTATCATAACCTCGTCTGGATCACTAGATTCGTTAAAAAATACTTCCAACTTAGAACCGTTCGACCCACTTGCCGCGTCGGTTGTTGAAAAGATGACTTGGTATTCAGTCTGTGCTTGAGCCGAGAAACTCAATGCAAAGAGGCAGAATAAAGCCATAAAAAGTTTTGGAAAATTGTTGTTCATAATTTAAAATCTTTTGTTCATGAAATTAATTTCATCAAAATAAATAATAAAAAACCGGCATTCAATATACTCGAAAGCAAGAGACTGAGTAGAATGCAACCTCAGCATCTCCATATCTTTATAGAACAAAAAGAGTTGAAAATTATATAGCAGATTAATAAAAGATGGTTGTTTTCCTAAAAGAGGTCCTGGTTCATTCATTATAAACACAAAATCCCCAGAAACTCCTTTTTCCTGACTTTCCAATTACTCAGGCAGGGAACGAACAACGATCACCAAAATTTTCTGGCTATAAAATTTGATTAAACTCTTTTAATCAATTTAATTCAATTTGAAATCGGTAAAACGGGAAGAAATTATATATGTAATCGGGTTGACGGGATAAGATAACGTAAATCTACAACTATTATCGTTATAATACAAGCAAAATTTCTATAAGTATATAAAATACCCTATAGTAATGATGCTTATTATTAATAGTTTGTACGAATCTCATATCAAAATACGACAAAGCAATATTGCCCTATTTTAAATTATACTGCAAAATAGTTTTTTTTTAATCAAGATGCTAATTTACTGTGTATATTTTTTTGACTTTTGGTTTATATTTTTACAACCCGACCAATTAACTGTGAATTAGGGGTTTCAAACTCGTAATAGTACACCCCTGAATAGTTAAACACTTCAGCACCTAATACAATTAACCTTTCATCACTAATTATCAATGACTTAACCCACAATAATTGTCCCTTAGCATCATATATTTTCAGCTTACCTTCTACCTTTTTGGAGGATGTAATCACTATATTTACAAAATCATCAAATGGATTAGGAAAATTATTAATATTGGTGAAATTATCTATATTTTGATACCTTAAATTTATTTGTTGTTCATTACGAGATTGAACCAACATTGATGAATTATTATTTGATAAGTTAATTGCATCTTGAGTTTTCTGAGATGCCTTACTTTTTACAATTAGATTAAACAATGGTTTCTCTGCTACAAAAACATTATCCTCTTCGGGATAAAAAACCAAGCGTAATTGATTATCGATTACTTCATAATCCGATATAAAACCAGATAGAAAATCAATAGCTACAATTTCGATTTCATTTAAATCAAAAAACAATTGTCCGCCTTGATAATAGCCCTCATCAATCGTAATCGGCAACATTTCTTCTTCACCTATTGACAATACTTTATTAGGTACCATCAACTGAGAAGTAGCTCTAGATTGAGCAGTTTTATGGGTTGCTCCAGAAACATCTCCAACTTTAACCCCATAAAAATGGGCTTCTCTATGGCTTTTGTTTAAATCTACAAACCGATGCTTATAAGACATTTCTTTATACGCACCTAAGTTCATTAAAGCTAATGAGTCCGTATAAAAACGATAAGAATTATTATTTGGAAATGCTTCGTTTCGTCCCAAAAGTGTTTGGGTTAACGAAAGAATGTCAAATACCGTGACTTTTCCGTCATTATTAATATCCCCTGCTACCCATTGGCTATTATTCTCAAAGGGTTTAATACCCAAGATGTGTTGCCTAATATAGACCAAATCCAATACCGATACATCTTTTAACAATTCACTTTTTTTCGCAGCTTCTACTTCATAGGTAGATAAAGCTAAATTATCCAATAAATAATTTCCTTCTTGAGAACTTTGAGTAATAGACTCTTGATTCATCATAATATCAACGTCCTCCATGAATGTTCCGCCTATTTGCTGAACTTGACCTGATATATTAAATAAATCATAACAGTATCCTCCAGGGTCTATGATATTCATCTCAAACTGGCAATATTGATTGTTTTCTGCATTGTCCTCTATTTGCAAATAAAGAATAACGGATTCATTAGGGTAAATTTCGGTACAAGTAATGGTTAGCTCTTCAGAGAATAAACTATCGGGATGCAATGCCAATTTAGCAGACGCAAATAAGTCTTCTCTAACAGTACAATTATCCGTAGCATCTTTCAAGAAATCGACCGCTTTCAAGCTAAGCGTTCCATCAGTCTCCATCGCTTGCGAACTTATAGAAGCATAACATATAGGTGTTGGCTTTTTATCATCGACTACAGAAACCACAAACGAATGTTGAGCGACATTACCACATCTATCTACTGATTTTGCAATTGCATTATAGTTTCCTACTTCTAATTCCAACGGAAATTCATTGTTAAAACTTCCCTCATTATCCTTATCTAAAAAATATTTTGTATCCGTAAGTGAACAATTATCCATCGCTGGAATATTCGGATTTGCAAAACCCTTACAGGTGTTTGTTTGTATTGAAACTTTAAAAGTGTCCATTGGGTTTATCCAAACGGGAGAAACAGTGTCTATTATATTAATAGTCTGTTCGAAATAAAAATAGCCATCTCCATCATCTAGGTATTCATTTTCGGAAACGTAAGTTCCTCCATCAGTACGAGTTTCGTTAGCTTCATAGGTAGAAAAATTAATAATTGTCCATTTTCTATTAATAATTAAGCATTCTTGGCTCAAAGTATCGTCTTCCATACTTATATATATAGACTGACAATTCGAGGCTGTTTTTATTATAGGTTTATCAGAATCAATGATTGAGTTACAATCATAAATCGTTAGAATCGAATCGGGAAAAATGACAGAAAATTCTTCCGTTGGAATAATCGTAATTATTTGCGAACAAGTATCCGCCTGTGTTTTTGTATTTCCAAATTCTTTAACATACCAGCTTCTTCTAATAACTTCGTAACCTTTATTATTAGTAGCATATTCGTCAGGCAAAGGAATAGACACTAGAAACAATTCGCAGTTGTCGGTAAAATAGGGCTGTCCCAAGCCAGTTAGCCCATTTTTTTCGAAATCATCACAAGTAATAATAGTATCGTTAGGACAAACAAGTTTGGGTGACTGATAATCTTCAACCAAAACAGTGCCCCAAGTTGTGTTTTCATTTCCATTAACATCTATCGCCTTCAATTCTACTTTAACTTCTTTTCCTGCATCGCAACAATCAAATGTAGCCTCATCTTCAAAATCTAATTGAAAAATACAGCCTGTTTCTCTTTTTATTAATAATTCCTTTAGTCCGCAATTATCAAAAGAACCTTCATCAAAGTCTATTGCTTTTAAAACGGCCTCTCCATTATCTCCTAATGTTAGATGTAATTCTCTATTGCTAATAGGTATTGGTAATTTATCATCTACTACCTCTACAAATATAGTTTGCGTGTATGCCTTCCCGCATTTATTCGTAGCGGTAATCTCCAATTCGTGTATTCCTTCGGGTAATCCTTCTATATTTTTATTTAGTAAATCAAAAGTGTACTCATTTCTATCAAAAGAAGTAGTTGCCGTTAATGCGTCTATATTGTCATAATTGATAGCATCAAAAACCAAACTTCCTTCAGCAGAACAAGCCGTTCTACTCATTCCAATTTCTTGATTTGCAATTGAAAACCGAATGTTATCTCCTTCTGATAAAATAGTTTGCACAGAGTCTATAGAAACACCCGTACAGGTATTAAAAATAGTCCAATTCCTAATAATCTTCACTTCATTACCACATCCCTTAAATTCCGTATCAGAATAACTGACCGCCCAATTACAAGAATTAATTTCGGTTTCCATGGAATAACAATTAAAAGTTGGAAAGCCTGTAATTTTTGGATTAGTAGATTGAATTTGTGATGATTCAATTTTTATATTTTCAGGAAACTGAACATCACTCAAATAAGGTGTTTTGACATAGACTTTTTGTTGACAATTTGAACGAAAACCATTTTGAGCTACGACTTCCCAATTTCTAGTAATCGTGCTGCTATATCCTAAATCTGTACAGTTTGTAGCTTGCACCTTTTGATTAGCTAACCGAATCGTTCCCTTTAGGCAAGAAGAAACCAATTGAGGAATTTCAAACCCAGAAGTTATTTCAATCGCTGCTGAAACTAATTGCCCATAACCTATATTTTCATTTTGATTGGAATCATTATCTATAATTTGTAACGTCCAAATTCCTTGTAAGTCGTTTATATAAACACCAATCAATGGTTTGAATGATTCGTAAGGTTTGAAAATGCCGTTAATAGCATAATTTTTATCGTCACTACAAGTCAAAACACCTCCTTTGTTTTCATCAAAAACAATATTTAAATGAGCTGCTTTTTCATTTTCACAAGTTAGAAACGGTAGCAAAACAATCTCTTTTTCGTTGGGAGAAATAAGTTTTATTTGCAAATCTTCCAAATCATTATGTTCAATTTCCAAATGAACGATAATATCTTTAACTACTTCGTCAGCATTACATTTATCAAAGTCAAAATACAATTCACTTATAGAAGGGTTTTCACGGCTACCGCCATTAATGTTCATTGGTAAATCCGAATTTCGAGCAACTAAAGTATCTATTTGAGTATAAAATGCGTCCAGTCGATTTGGGTTCGTACAAGAAACTTCAGCATCTTCACAAACTAAAATTGGGACTCGCTTATCTTCAACCAGTAAATTCCCCCAACAATAATTATTTTGATTTTCTATATTCCAAACTTCATAAATTAGATTTTTCCCTACCCACGAAGCATCAACTTTATTTCCGAGATTAACTCCATTTTTATTTCCTTCTTTTACTTGTATCACATAATCTCCTTCACAAGCATTTATACCTTCTAACAAGTCATCAACTTCTAACTGATATTCACATTCATCAGCCAAAGAAATAGACACTTGGTCGTTGCATATTAATTTGGGATTCTCCTCACTTAATATTTTCAATTCCGATTGACATCTATACATTTGCCCATTTGCATAAGTCATTTCATAATATATGATATGAATTCCGACAGAAATATTAAACGTTCCGTCAGAATTCTTTGTAGCTGTAGGAATTTCTATCGAGTAAAATATAGATTCTGTTTGACAAGTATTTTCAAAACAAACTATAGGCTCTGGTATTTGAGGTTCAAAACTTATCAATTCACAATCGCCGCTGGTTCTAATTAGAGTATCATTAGGGCAAATAGGCTCACAAGGAATATTTATTAAAAATGTATCTGAACCGTCATTAAAATCTCCGTCTGTATAAAATAATTCGTACTTAAAATCATCATTGTCAAAATTATTGTTTTCTATTCCACGGCTGACATTATTGGTAAAAATATAAAACTCGCCATTCCAATCTTGACCATAAGTATCTGTCATTATTAAATTAAGATTACTACAATTAGGAATAGAAACAGGAATCCAAATCGTATCATTTTTATTCAGTACAGATAATTCATCAGCCGTTTTAGAAACTATAATTTCTTTAGAATAAGCATCCATCAGTTCAAATGAAGCGTTTTCAATAAATTCGTCTGCAGTAATAAAAATTTGAGCATTGGTTTCTGAACTACAAACAGGTTCACAACTAACAGATACAGCATTTGGTTGTGTTAATAATGCCCCATATTTCGTTCCTATTGCAGCAATTCTTTCTCCTTTAGCATTAAACACAGAATAAGCATAAGAATCGTTATGAGTCCCCACGTAGTCTATTTTTAAATCCTCTACTTCTGCAATATCAATTGAAAAAGTTTGAACGAAAGCATCTACTAATTCATATTTCTGACCATTAATATTCAAATAATCACCACCCCACCCCACAGAATCCATATTTTCCATAACCAGAGTGTATTCACATTCTTTTCCTTTAGACTCACAAGAACTAATATTAACATTTGCAGGAACTCTTGGTGAAGGACAGCCATTTCCACAATCATAGGTTGCATAAAAGGTAAAAGTCCCCTCTTTTGTCAAATCTAAAACAGCCGAAAGGTCAAATTCTCGTCCTTCAAAAATAGGTACTTCATCCGTTTCGTTTTCATACCAAATAATACTTTCTACTCCATCAGCAATATCCGTACAATTGCAATCCGCAGTCAATACTGTTTTGTAGTCATTACATTCTCCTAAACAAATATCTAAATCAGAAGTAAAAACTTCAATAGTATTAGGTGCATTTTCGATGGTGTAACTAACTAAAAGCGGATTGGCAAAACATGAAGTATCGTCAATAACTACCCAATATGAAGAAGTTCCTATTATTGTGTTTAAAGGCGTAAACTGATCCACTCCAGTAGCTAAAAGCGTCCCTAAGTCGCCTTCATCATCCGCATAAACATCAAAAACATGAATAATAGGGCTATTCCCCGACTCATTAGGGGTTGGGCTTGTTGGGATATAATTACTTCCATCCCAAGACCATGACTCCGTTTCGGTATCAAGTTCTAACCGAGAGCCAAAGGTAGTTTCTAACACCGTATTTGAAGAAGTTCCGTAAACAACCCCATCTATCAAAACATCACCAATCAAGGTAGCTATTTCTATATTTTCTACTTCGTCTATTCGAGCAATTACTATTGCATCAGTTCCATTTTGCAGCCAATTTTGCTTATTAATAATTAGTTGACTAAGAGCGTTTCTTGATATTGCACGGGTTGAAATCGGTTGTATATTCGATGAACTCATTAAAAATAATCCATCATCATTAGTTACAAAACCATCTAAATCATAAGCTTCGTAGATTTCATTATTACTGCCGTTAACCAAAAAAACAGCATATCCATCTAAGGAAATATTACTCGGCCCTAAAATTTCAATAAACTCTTCCGTATCTACTCCTGCTTGATTGACATCAATTTCGTTAATTCTTAAAATATTCTTCGCAAAAATGGAACGTTCTGATTCATCGCTAAACTCACATACATTAAACGAAGTTTTAGTAAAAATATCTGCGGTGTTTAAATCACAACAACCACAAGCGACCTCGTACTGTTGCATTCCACACAATGAATAACAAGCCCCGTCGAAGCTCCCAACCTGACTTTGAAGTTCTACAAAATTGATATGCGTAGGTTCTGAGAGATTAATATAAGTATCAAAAAAGTGAAGTGAACTCTTTTCTATATTTAAAGCAATAATTTCATATACTCCGTTTTCAAGGTTATCAAAAAATCCAGTTTGATTAGCCTCCAAAATCGTTTTATCCCTGTCTTCTTCTAATAATAAATACCATTGCTCATGATTATCAATAGCAAATGTTCCTGGCTGAGATTGTGCGGTAATACTCGCAAACTCTCCGTCATCTGTTTCACAAGCACAAACGACTTCATTTTGACTATCTCCACACAATACTTCTGAAACCAATTGGTAATCATCAATTAATAATTCATTTTCTTTGTATGCTTTTACCGAAACAGATAAAATATTTCCTCCTTGTCCAGAATGATTTATTTCATCTGAAACTATAGGACTTCCTGTATATAAAAACTTTTGATTTTCTACTTCAAAAACAATAGAATCCATTTGGTTCAAATCTAACCCTGATTGTAAGTTTTGAATTTGGACATTAAATGTACGACTGTCTATATCGTTACAAATGGCTTGGGCATCAAAAATTGTTTGTGTGCAAGAATTAATATTATCACATATCGAATTCCAATTTCTATCTACAGCACCATTACTAAAAACCATTGAAGCAGCAACTCCTTTTTCTTGTTCAACATAGATAGAATAATAATTTTTTTCATCCGTTTCATCAATAGAACCATCTTCATCATTATCAATAGCGTCGGTAAGTCCTCCAAAAACTTTAGGGTTATTTAAAATTCCATTTTGCTGAATGATTTCCCACTTTTGGTTTTCAGGTGCTATGATTTGAATGGTTTGAGAAAACGTAATGGGCAAAGCAAATACGTCATTAGCCTCACTACAATTACATTCGTTTAAAATCTCAATTGTAGGATTAAGTAATGCATTCTCGAAACCTTTTGTTTTTGTTCCTAAGCTCCATTTTCCATCAAGCCATTGAATAGATTGGTCTATATCATCGCCTCCCCCTTCGGAAACTAACACATTTGTACTAACAACGCCAGATGCAGTACCATCTACGGCTTCAAATTCACCTTCGTAAGATAAAAATTCTAGTAGCGTTCCTTCTACCGATAAAGCTATTCCGTCAGGAGAACCATTTTGAAGACTCGTTTCTAATACATAAAATGAACCTTTGTTACTTTCGTATTCAACAAACTCATCTAATGTTCTAACCAAATAAACTTTAGCATTCTTACCATTATATAATTCAATTTGATAATCTACCAAACTGGTCGGCTGTGGATTGGGGATATAGACTTCAACAAAATCTAATTGGTCAGCACCAGGGTCTTCGTATGAAAATTCGGAAATATGGGTTATTTGTCCCTCTAATGAAAAATTAAAGAAAAGGAACAAAAAAACGGTAAACTTAAAGCTATTCATAGCAAGAAATTTTATAAATAGAGGTAAGTCACTACGCTAAATGATGATTTAGCCTAGTGCTTACCTGAATTATTATTTTGAATTCAATCCTTAAAAATGCCTCTGTTAATTTCCGTTCCAAGGGAAAGTGCCACAGCTTGTTGCATTGATAATTAATTCCAACATAGCCGAAGCTTGTTCCGAACTACAAGCTCCAGTCCCATCAACTGTAACCGTAAACAATAAAGGAGAATTATCAATATCAGCCATATCTATTGTGTAGTTGTTACCCGTAATTGCACCTGCTCCATTGCTCGTAGTCCAAGTCATATTTCCACCGTTAGCTGCATTAGCATTCAAACTATAGGTAGTAGCAGAAGAACAAATAGCATCTCTACCCGAATTAGGAATTGAAACAGTTGGTTTAGCCTCAATAATAACTGTTACACAATTTGATGGTCTGCAAGACGCATCTGAAGGAGTAGCGTCTAAAATACCACAAATTGTATATGTTCCTTCCGTTAACGAAGAACCTACACCGCTAAGGTTTCCACTATATTGGCTTCCAGTCAAAGTCATATTTGCAAATGCCATTGAACCTAAAACACCATCCTGCGAACCATCATAAACATCCATAGGTGCAATACCTGTCCAGTAGATAAAATTCAAACCAAAATCATCATCGCCATTCATTACTGTTGATAAATTTTCAGCTTCAGCAACTGCGATATCAAAGCTGCTACCTTCACATACATTTGAAGGAATAGACACACCTGCAATTACAGGACATTGGTTACAAGCTACCGTAAATCTTGGAGCATTACTTGATGTACAATGAGTGTAACAAGTTATAGTACTCGGAATTGTAGCGGAAGAAAATGAAGTTCCCGCAGAAAATGCTCCTAACATATCAGCAACATCTGATAAAGGAACATTATATGCATGCATCGTATATTCTTGGTTACTTAATCCATCAAAATACCCTGCCGTATTTGCCATTACAATAGCATCCGAAGCATCAACTAATACATAAACATATACATTAGTGCCCGTATAAGGAGCAGCTTGAGCCATAATGACACCTTGAACACCTGCAACCGCCGTATTATCACATAATGCAATATTATTATCAATAGAACCATCTGTGTCTATATCAATACATTTAATTTCGTGAACTTCGATAGTATTATCTGCCGAAAAAGTAGTCCCGTCATAACCTTCATCTATGGAGACTGTTATGGTCTCCGTACCGTCAACAAAAGTAAATGAAGAACTAAGCGTTTCAACCGTAGTGGAAGCCGTAAAAATTTGATCAACTGTTCCATCTCCGTCTGTATCCACTGCATATTGTGTTCCGCTTGTCAGCCCCGTTACAACAATATTGAAATTATCATTCGTTGATATGCCGTTACACGTTGCAATTGCTGATAGTGAATTGGTCACAGGTGTAGAACCCATATTTATTCCTATGATTAATGGGTCATGGTCAGAAGCACGATAAAAAGAATTATCTCGTAGCGAAGCATCGTCAAATTCCGAAGAATAGCTCAAAGAACGAGGTTCGTCTGCATTGATATGAAATTTTTCTGCACCTACTACCTTAGCTGCCAAATCCGCATTCGCTAAAGCATAATCTAATGAACCCCATTGATTTCCAAATACGAAACTATATTCAGTTGGGTCTGGAAATAAGTTAGAATATCCGTTAGAAGTCATATTCGTTATAGGGTCCTCCATAGCATAAGCATTGTAGTCTCCAAGAATAATAATATTGTCTGAATTAACACCTGTCGGGTCGGTATTTTCAATCCAATTTCGAGTATCAATAACACCATTCAATCTCATATCGTTAAAGTTTCCAGCACCATCATTATTGTCAGCATCTGCACCAGAACCGCTACCTCCTTTAGATTTCATATGTACCGCAACCGCAGTAATTGTTTCTCCCGAAGCGATGTGTGTAAACGTTTGTGCCAATGGAGAACGGTTAGTGCTCGACCCTGAAAAATTTCCTGTTGCCAATAAAGCAGAAGTTCCTGCCTCCGAAACCGTTGTTGTTTTATACAATAAGCCCACTGCTATTGCATCATCTCCTACCGCACCAGAAGTATGACTAACAAAATCATATACTCCTGCTCCTGCCACAGCATTAATAGCATCTACCAAGTCTTGAATAGAAGAATTAGCTCCAAAACCATCATTTTCAATTTCTTGAATTGCCAAAATATCTACATTCATTTCTACAATTGCAGCTACTAATTTTGCTTCTTGAACATCAAAATCCTCTTGATTATCAGCTCCTCTTTGTCCAAAAGTGTTAAAATAGTTCAATACATTAATAGAACCTACTTTCAAGTCTCCTCCAACAGAAGGAGCCGCAGTAGGTCTTTCATTTACAGCTTGGTAATTAACAGGCTCTGTAGGTTGAACCCTATATTCGCCAAATCCATACCCCATAATTCCTGTTATTGAAGAAATCTTATCCCCTCCACGAAGTGTGTTAGTTGGTGTTAAGTCACCGCCTCCCCTAGCATAGAACACAGGAAAACTATTACTTCCTGTTCTTCCATCATCTATTATAATAGTAGAATTTTCAATTTGGGTTTCGTAAGCACTATAACTTGCCGTACTTGGCGTATTAACTTGTGTATATTGTAACCATCTTCCATCTAATTGTCCTCCCGTAGAAACCACCGTTTCTCCAAATCGCCCTAAATTAAATACATTATTAACCGTTAAACCTCCCGTATTAGCAGTAATTTCAATCAACATCCCTTCGTATTTCTCTAAATCAGTAACGGCAGCAAGAGGCAAAGCAATTGTGGGCTTGGTTGGTAATGGTAATCCATTTCCTAAAACAGTAACTGTGGGATTGGTTAGTTGAGATTGGTCAAAAGCTTCTTCTGCTGTCCCCGATACTTCTACATCATCGCCAACAGAAACTGTAGATGAAGGCGTAGAACTAGCACCTGTATAAACAAAAATCCCTTCAGACGTATTAGGATTTGCATCCCAATCAGAGTCTTCTTCTTGAACATAAAACCCATCTAAGTCATCAAAAACCGCTGTAACAATTCCTCTAATGGTATAATTACCTGCAACAACTGCATTACCTGATGTTTGTACTGTTGAAATTAAATCATAAGATGTTCCTCCATCATCATCTGCTACAGTAACCAAAACATCGTGCGATTGGCCATCAAATGTATCATCCGAATTGGCATCATCAACTTCGATAGAAACAGTTACACTTTGATTGCCATCGGCATCTGTATCATCGATACCCGTTATTGTAATTGTTTGTGGAGTTGTTCCATTAGCACTCGTAAATGTTAATGAAGTAGGGCTAACCGTTGCCTCACCAATATCCGAACTACTAATTGTTACCACAACATCAGAACTTGGCAAATCTGTTAGAAAAACATCTATTGTAGATGTAGTTCCTGTTTCTGCTACTGCCGCTGTTGTTCCTGAAACGCTTAATTGAGGTGCCGTAATTAAAGAAAAAGTTCCTATCGGAAATGGGTTACCCGACGATGCATTATCACTAGCACCATCCAAAGCATTTATACCACTAAACGACCAGTTATTTTCAACAAAAGTGTTTCCATCAGGTCCTGTATTAGAATTTCGGTATGCCCAACCATCTAAATAATCCCAAGATTGCCCAGAACCATCAGTATTTATATCTCCAAAAACATCAATCACTGCACCGTTAAGAAACAATTCAATAGCATCATCTCCGTTTATTGAAGCCGCTCCCGCTGTAAAATCGGGGTTAAAACCGAAGAATGTATTAAAATTAGCAACCTCCGTAGCTATATAAATAAAATCTCCTTGCGATGCTGAACCTGAGAGTGTAACCTCTTGCCCATCAGAACCTCCTCCATTATTAGCAGAACCAAACCCATAACTACTCAAATCAGTTATATCATTTACTACATAGAGTTCTATAAGTTTAGGTGTCCCTCCACTTAATGTACCATCAACAACTCCTGTTATTATCAAATCCTGAGATTTAATAGCTGTTATTGTTAAAAAACAAGAAATTAAAAATGTAAAAATCCTTTTCATTATGTTTTTATTTTAGTTTTTAGTTTTTAGAAATATGAATATTAGTTTCCTGACCAAGGAAAAGTAATACAGTCTATTTTTAATATTGAAATGTCTATTGTTTCCGAAACTGCAGGACACAAATTTACGGTTGGACTAGTAGCCGTAATCGTAAAATCCTCATCTGTAATATCGATAGTATATGTTGTTGAAGTCCCCGTATTGATTGCAAAACTTCCATTTCCATCAGTAGTCCAATTTACTGTTCCATTAGAGGTTGAGTTTAATGTAATACTCGTTTCTGAAGCACATACCGATTGGTTATCTTCAATAATGTCTACCGTTGGGGTAGTTTCTACGGTAAGCGTAACAACATCAGAAGTCAATTCACAAGTCGTAATTCCATTGTCGAAAGAAACTATCGCTCGATATTGTTTACCATTATCAGCAACAGCTACACTATTTAGGTTCAAAGTG
>CALAJP010000216.1 GCA_937922815.1 uncultured Saprospiraceae bacterium | reverse complement strand
GAAAATACTTTCATCTATGATAAATGGGATTGGGAACAGCGTTTTCCTATTATCCGTATTTCGTTTAGTAATATTGGCCATCAAGAACTAGGCTTAGAACAAGCCATCCGAAAAAGGTTGTTAAATATATATTCAGAGCATAAATTAGAAGCGAAAAGTCACAGTATTTCTCAGCTTTTCAACGAACTTATCACATTTCTTTACAAAAAATACAATCAAAAAGTAGCCGTACTCATTGACGAATATGACAAACCCATCATCGATCATCTCAGCGATGAAGAAATCCCTATTGCGCTAGCCAACCAAAAGACCTTAAAAATATTCTATTCCATTCTCAAAGATGCCGATCCACATTTGAAATTGGTTTTCATCACTGGAGTTTCTAAATTTACGCAAGTCAGTATTTTTTCTGATTTGAATAATTTATTTGATATGACTTTAAGCAGTCGGTTTGGCGGAATTTGTGGTATTACGCAACAAGAATTACAAGAGTACTTTCCACAAGAATTGTCTATCCACAATCAAGATGAAATCAAAAATTGGTACAACGGTTATACTTGGGATATGAAAACCTATGTGTATAATCCATTTTCACTGCTTAACTTTTTCGTTGAAGGTAAGTTCAAGAACTTTTGGTTTAGTACAGGCACGCCAACGTTTTTAATAGAAATGGCAAAAAGGGAAAAGTTTTATAAGTTAGAAAATGTAAAAGCTGTCGAAGAGGAATTAAAATCATTTGATGTTAATAACCTTAATAGCAAAAATATTTTATTTCAAACAGGATATTTAACTTTCAAATCCTATAATGAAAATAGAGGAGTCTACACATTATCTTATCCTAACAAAGAAGTAAGACAATCTTATTTAGAAGCATTAGCGAATGCCTTTACCGCTAGTTCTAATAAATCTACAAAAATAATCGCACTACAAATAGAAGATGCTTTAATTGAAAAAGATACAGAAAAACTAAAAGAAACCATAAATACGCTTTTTGCCAGTGTTCCTTATGATTTATGGAAAAAGGACAATGAACATTTCTATCACGCTATCTTGCATTTAACTTTCAAGATGATGGGTATTTATACACTATCAGAAGTGCATTCTTCTCGTGGCAGAATGGATGCTTTAGTTCAATTAGACAACGCTATTTACGCTTTTGAATTCAAATTAGACAAAACGGCTGAAATCGCCATTCAACAAATCAAAGACAAAGGCTACCTCGAACCTTTCCGAAATGAAAACAAACCCCTAATTGCCATTGGCGTTAACTTTTCTACTGAAATGAAAGCAGTTGAGAAGATTTTAGTAGAGGAACTTTAATTTTAAAAATCAACTTTTAAAGTATTCCAAACATTATCCCCATCTCCTTTAGCCTGCATGATTACTGAATGAGAGTCAAAATCAAAACTCAAAACGCCATAAGTAAGTTTATTAACCACTTCTCCTACTCTATAACGATTTGGTTCTTCACTAAACTTCGTATAAGTATGCGTCAAGCCACTTGATGTAAAATCTGTTAATGGATAATTCAATCCTTCAATTTCAGTTTGCGAAAATTCTGAAATATGTCTATCTCCAGATAGTATAAAAACTCCTTTTGCCTGAGAGTTTACGATTAAGTTTTTCATTCTGTCAACTTCATGTGGCATGTTTCCCCAAGATTCGAAACCATGTTCGGAGGATAAAAACTGGATACTACTCACTAATATATTAAAATCAGCATTAGAGTTTTTCAAACCCTGCTCTAGCCATTCCCATTGCATTTCACCCAAAACAGTACCTTTTCCATATTCATTAGGCTTGTACCGCTTGCCTAAAACTCCTGAACGAGTCAATTTTGTTCTAAAATATCTAGTATCTAATAAAAAAACTTGTACAGTACCTTTTTCATTTTCAAATTTCTCAGAATAGTAAATGCCCTTTTTCAATCTACGTTTGTCATTTTTTGGAACATCTAAGAAATCTAAAAAATAACCTTTACTAACATTTTTATGTTCAAAACTTTCGCCTCCATCGTTAAGTCCATAATCGTGGTCATCCCAAGTTGCCAAAATGGAAGTATTCTTCTTCAATTCTTGATAATCTTCATTTTGTCTAAGCTTATTATATGCCTTTTCAATACCTTGCACGTTTCCATTGCTCGCATACACAATATCTCCTCCCCAAATCCAAGCATCAGGCTTTTCATTCAAAATATCATCCCATAGGATATTTTCTTCATATTGTTTATTACAAGAACCAAATGCAATTTTGAAATTAGATTTAATCTCTACGCTTGGTTTATCGGTATTTAAAGCAGA
Organism: uncultured Saprospiraceae bacterium; assembly: GCA_937922815.1. Classification (GTDB taxonomy): domain Bacteria; phylum Bacteroidota; class Bacteroidia; order Chitinophagales; family Saprospiraceae; genus CALAJP01. The sequence continues at coordinate 49,519 of CALAJP010000216.1, read as the reverse complement.
ATCAGATTTGGGTTTGCACGAAATTAACAATCCTAACATACAGAGAAACAATGAAATATTATTCATATTAATGATTATAGTTTTAATTTATAAAACAAAGACTTGTTCCCTAAAATAATTTCGAAATAAAACTGTTATCTCAGTAAAAAAGGTAGAAAACGAAACCCATTATAAATAATTGGAGTACAAATTTATTTAAAATAGTATTTTTTAAATTATAGAAAAAGTAAAAATTTAAAGATACATTTGTACTTCTCTATTGGGAATTGAGCCGTTTAATCGTTATTTTTTGCGACAAAAATCACAAAATTGACAAAAATATACTCAAACCTTTTAGGTTTTTGAAAATTATCAAACCGAAATTTATATTTTAATGATATATATAGTTTAAATATATTTTCAAATTTCTAAATATAAAGTATAGTAACTATATAAAAACCGTAGCCATGCCAAAGCATTTGTTAGTGGTAGAGTCACCTGCCAAAGCAAAAACCATCGAAAAGTATCTCGGATCAGACTTCAAAGTAAAGTCTAGTTTCGGACATATTCGCGATTTAAAAAAAGGTAATGAAGGGATTTATGTTCCTAATTTCGAACCTAATTATGTAGTTTCTGACGATAAGAAAAGAGTCGTTAAAGACCTTAAAGAATGGATTAAGAAAGTTGACGAAGTGTGGTTAGCTACGGATGAAGATCGCGAAGGAGAAGCTATTTCATGGCACCTTTGCGAAGTTTTGGGTTTAGATGTTACGAAAACTAAAAGAATTGTTTTTAGAGAAATTACTAAACCAGCTATTACGAGTGCTATCAAAACCCCTCGTTTGGTTGATATTGATTTAGTGAATGCTCAGCAAGCAAGAAGAGTTTTAGATAGATTGGTTGGCTTTGATTTATCCGGTTTGTTATGGCGAAAGGTAAGAAATAAACTTTCGGCAGGTCGAGTTCAATCAGTTGCAGTGAAAGTTTTGGTAGATAGAGAAAGAGAAATTCAAAAATTTGATGCCAGTTCTTCTTTCAAATTACAAGGTATTTTTAATGTTTCGGATGGAAAAGGTAGAATCGTTAAGCTAAATGCCAGTTCTAAAGAAAAATTAACGACAAGCAAACAAGTTCAAACCTTTTTGAATGAGTGTAAGCAGTCTAGTTATAAAATAAATGACATTGAAGTAAAAGCGGGTCAGAAAAAACCTTCTGCTCCATTTACGACTTCTACCCTACAACAAGAGGCTTCAAGAAAACTTGGTTTTTCGGTAAAAAGAACCATGATGACGGCTCAGCGTCTTTACGAAAGTGGTCTTATTACTTATATGAGAACGGATTCAGTTAGCTTGTCTCAAACGGCATTAAATGCTTTAGCAGCTGAAATTGAAAAGCAGTATGGCAAAAATTATGTCCATACGCATCAATACACTAATAAAAAATCTAACGCTCAAGAAGCCCATGAAGCTATTCGTCCAACTTATGTTGATAGAAAAGCTATGATTGGAGATAGAGATCAAGAAAGATTATATGATTTGATATGGAAGCGTACTATCGCTTCGCAAATGTCAAATGCACAAATAGAAAGAACCTTAGTTAAAATAGATATATCTAATAAACCTGCTGTAGATTTAGTAGCAGAAGGTCAAGTATTGAAATTTGATGGTTTCTTAAAAGTTTACTTAGAGTCTAAAGATGATGAGGAAGACGAAGAGACTAAAGGAATGTTGCCTCCTTTGAAAGTTGGTCAAAATTTGAACTTAAACAAATTAATGGCAACTCAGAAATTTACAAAATCAGCACCAAGGTACACTGAAGCTGGTTTAGTAAAACGTTTGGAAGAACTAGGAATTGGTCGTCCATCAACATATGCTCCAACAATTTCCAGAATCATGGAAGAAGCTCGTGGATATGTTGTTAAAGGGAGTTCTGATGGAAAAAGTAGAGAAATAGAAGTTATTAGTTTAGATAATTCTGATAATGTAAATATTGAAACCAAAACTGAAACTACTGGTGCATACAAAAACAGATTAGTACCTACTGATTTAGGGATGTTGGTTACTGACTTTTTGACTAAACATTTCGAGCAAGTAATGCAATATGATTTCACGGCTAAAATTGAAGAAGACTTCGATGATATTGCTGGTGGAAAAGTAGAATGGAAGGCTATGCTGAAAGACTTCTATGATCCTTTTCATGATTTGATTGAAAAAACCATGAAAGAAGCTGAAAGAGCTACAGGGGAAAGAATTTTAGGGAAAGACCCTGAATCAGGTAGAACGATATTGACAAGAATGTCTCGTGGTGGTGCTGTTGTACAAATCGGAGCTCAAGACGAATTGGGAGAAGATGAGAAACCAAGATATGCGAACTTAAAGCCTGGTCAATCCATTGAAAATATATCATATGAGGAAGCATTAAAATTGTTTCTTTTACCAAAGACTTTGGGTGAATTTAATGCCAAAGAAGTTATTGTTGCTAGAGGACGATACGGCCCTTATGTAAAGTATGACGATTTGTATGTTTCTATTCCAAAAGATGAAGACCCTATGGAATTATCCTTACAAAGAGCTGAAGAATTAATCAAAGAAAAATTAAAAGAATTAGCACCAGTAGCGTCATACCAAAATATTCCTGTAACTCAAGGAAAAGGACGGTTTGGGCCTTATTTGAAATGGAATAATATGTTTATTAACATACCTAGGAAATACGACCCTGACAATCTTTCTAAAGATGACATGTTTGAACTAATTGCTGCCAAAATCGAAAAAGAAGCTAATCGTTACGTTTCAAATTGGCCAGAAGAAGATATTTCTATCCAAAATGGAAGATGGGGGCCGTTTATTAAATTCAAGAAAAAGAATGTAAAACTTCCTAAAATTGATGACAAAAGGCAAACTGCCGAACAAGCAAAAGAATTGACACTAGAAGATGTTAAAAAATTAATTTTAGAAGAAATTCCTGATGCTTTCAAAACGAAAAAGAAAGCGACACGTAAGAAAAAATAGTATAATAATGGATTGGGATTAATAAAATTAATTTCAATCCAAAATTTTATATAGAAGACCAACGTTTCTTTATTTCAAGTAATTACTAATTAATAAAGAAAGTATGTTTTCAAAAGGAACATTAAAAATAAACCAAATAATTTCGTACTCCATGCCCAAATGGTCAAGTTCAATTTTTATACCTTTTTTGTTCCTCATTCTGAGCGTAACGCCTAACAATATTACAGCACAGGACAAGCATTTTTCACAGTTCTATAACGCTCCTCTCCTACTAAATCCCGCATTAACAGGAGGAATTAATGGAAAATATAGAATTGCGGGAATATATAGACAACAAGGCAGAAACCTATATGGCGATCCGTTTACTACCTTTGGAGCACAAATAGATTTCATGGCTCCATTGAACAGTTTATTAGCTGCCGTGAGAAACAACGATAGGGCGGGGTTTGGTATTGCATTTTTTAGTGACCAGATACCTAACGTTGATTTTTCTACGAATCAAATGATTTTTTCGTTTGCATATCATAAAGAACTGGATAAAAATACCAATCAATATTTGTCTTTAGGCTATCAAGTCGGATTAACGCAAAGAAATATTAATTTTTCGAACTTAACCTTTGCAGATCAATTTAATGGACTAGATGCTTTTGATAGAGTGAGTGCGGAAACGCTAACTCAGCCCGAGAATAACTATACCTACTCTGATATGAATGTAGGATTAAATTATAGTATTTCTCCACAAAATGATTTAGATTTTTACGTTGGAGTTGCTTATCATCATTTTAATTCTCCCGAAATTTCATTTTATTCTAATGATGAAAGTCCTTTAATTCAAGAGATCAGTACCTTCAAGCTACCGAGTAAGCTAACGGTACATTTTGCTACTCAGTATCAATTGAATCGAGCTTTCTACATTACTCCAAGAGTTTTGTATTTGCGGCAAGGTCCATCTCAAGAAATTGACCTAGGGGCGACTTTAAAAATGATTTTCTCAGAACACAATGGATCTTCTTTCAACCTTGGTCTTTGGGCAAGAGGAGTAGCCAATGATAGTAGCCTTCCTTTAAACCTAAGTTCGGTTATTCTTCAAACGGCGGTTGAGTTTGATGGATTACAATTAAGCTTATCCTATGATTTAGAGACTCAAGGAGTCACTCTTCACAATGAACTAGGTACAGCATTCGAATTTACACTTTTATACACTGGTGGTGCAGTAGGAGATGATTTTATTATTTGCCCTACTTTCTAAATGAATTTTCTAGTTAATACTCGTCTTTTCAAAAAAAATATGGAAGGTATAGGAAACTATACTTTTGAAATATTAAAAAGACTGGTTCTCCTTAGACCTAATGATAAATTCGTATTCTTATTTGATAAACAGCCTGAACCAAAGTTTCTATTCGCTAATAATGTATCCTACGAGGTAATTTTTCCTCCTGCACGTCATGCTCTACTTTACGACATTTGGTTCAATATTCTTGTCCCCTATCAAGCAAAAAAACATAAGTCAGATATATTTATCAGCCTAGACCATATGGGTAGTCTAAGACTTCAAATTCCTCAAATAATAGGTATCCATGATTTATCTTTTATTCATTACCCTAATTGGATTGACTTTTGGAATCGGAAATATATGCAGCTTAGACTGTCAAAGGTTATAGATAAAGCGTCAAAAGTGATAACAGTATCCGAGTATTCTAAAAAAGATATTGTCAATACCTATGGCAAACCATCACAAGACATAGAAGTAATCTATAATGGAGTATCCAATGAGCTTTGTCCTATTTCTCCCCAAGAACAAAACCAAGTACGTTCTCAACTTGGGAATCGTCCATACTTTCTTGTTTTGGGAGCTATACACCCACGAAAAAACATAACGGATGTAATTGATGCTTTCGATAGCTTTAAAGCTACACATAAGAGCAATCACGTCTTAGTACTAGTTGGTAGGAAGGCGTGGAAATATAAATCCATATTTAAAAAGATAGAAAACGCTAAGTTCTCAGAGGATATTAAACATTTGGGCTACGTAGAGAATATTTACAAAATAATTGCTGCTGCAACTTCGCTTATCTTTCTATCTAAATATGAAGGTTTTGGAGTACCCATTATTGAGGCTTTACGATGTGGAGTACCCGTCATAGCATCTAATAAAACTTGCCATCCCGAAATAGGTGGAAAACACGTTTGGCTCACCAATTCCACGAAAGAAGTTATAAACTCGCTGCATCAGATTTGTTCAAATAATTCATTAGTAGAAACAAAGTCTAAACATGGATTGGAGTGGAGTTATAAATATGATTGGGATTATTCTGCAAGACAGTTTAATAAGGTGATTTCTAACATAAAAACAGACCACCGATAAAAACCAGTGGTCTATAAAATACATCACCAAATAAACTATTTTTAAATTTCTTTATTTTGCTTGCTTGCCTAAATAGAGGCAAATTTCAGACCATATATAATATATATTTCTTCATATACTATAAATCTATTCTAATCAAATACTTATTGTTTTTATTTTAAAAAAAATGGCTTTTCTAAGAAGAGAAAATACTCCCAAAATGGGAAAATATTCCCAAAATAAAAAATCCCGACTTCAAAACATTTGAAATCGGGATTACCATCTTACTTTAGATTTATTCTTGAAATTCTATTTAACATAGAAATTGAAGTTTTAAAATTATCGTAATATCGAAACATTACCTTTCTTAATATAAACGTTACCAGACGAACAAACTGCTCTTAAGTGATATCCATAAACATCAGGAGAAAGTTCTTCGCCACCAAAAGTACCGTCCCATCCAACATTTTGGTCAGTTGTTTTAAATACCTCTTGTCCCCATCTGCTATAAATAACAAATTCCATTTCCGTAATGTCCTGACCATAAACAAATAACTCGGGGTTGTCATCATCACCATTAGGTGTAAAACCAGTTGGGACAAAAATGTTAGGTTCAACACAGCTATTATTAGGATCTACTTCTAACCTTAAAGAAGCTTTTTCTGTACAGCCATTTTCATCGGTAATGTTTACCACAAAATCATGGTCACCTAACTCAGCAACAAATAATGGATTAGAAACCGTATTGTTTTCTAATAAATTTTCAGGAACCCAAGTGTAAGTAACATTCGGTTGAGATGTCGCTGCAAATAAAAATACAGAGTCACCCTGAACAATATCAGTTAACGAAGATGAAATACTTAAATCACTAATATTCGTTGATCTAATATTAATATCATTTTCAGAAAAGCTATGAAAACAACCTTCATCTGTTAATACTCTCAATTCTACATCTAATTCTTGAGATTCAGATAATGTCAAACTAGGGTTTTGTTCGGCACTAGTTGTACCATTACTGAATACCCAATTCCAGCCTTCGATATTTACGCCCTCAGGAACTGACATATCTTCAAAAGAAATGGTTATATCTTTTTCACAATCGTTTAAATCAAAATCAAACATAGGAGTTACTGACCCCGACTCTCTTAATAAAGATACTTCGTCAGTAATAGTACAACCCGTTAGTTCTGGGTCTGCGATTGTTACAGTATAAAGCATATCTTCTTCTACAGTAGCTTCTGGGTTTGCAGCATTAGGATCATCTAAACCAACACTAGGCGACCAAGTATATTGTAAATTAGGGTTCGCATTAGGGTTTAAGTTAACTCCAACACCATTACAAGCTATCATTTCCCCAGATAAAGGAACTGCATTCAAGCTTCTAATTCCAAATGGAGTTTCAGATTTAGCAATACATCCTTCTGCAGTTAATGCCGTTAATTCGGCCGTAATAGATTCTCCAACAGGCAATAGAATGATTGGTTCTTGTGTTGTAGAAGTTTCTCCGTTACTAAATACCCAGTTTCTATTTACGATATTAAACCCATCTGTTACCGAAGTTCCTTTAAACCTTACCTCTACTTGATCTCCTTGGCAAGTCTCATAGAAATTTTCAACATTTAACTCCAAAGAGTTAGCTTGCGTATTTAAAGTATCAATAGCAGTACACCCTTCAGCACTTTGAACAGAAAGGATTGCAAAGATAGGCTCTCCAGCTTTTACATTCATAGAAATTTCTCTTTCTGTTGAGCGAGAACCATCTGCCAATGTCCAAGTTCTATTTCCATTTAAAGTTAAACTTCCACCTACGCTGTTGTCTATTAATTTAATAGCTAGATCTTCTCCTTGACATTCTTCATACGATAAATTAATATTTGACTCAAAAGAAGCGTTAGGTACAGCTACATATACATTGAATGTATTCATACAATTATTAGTTGTATCCGTTACCGTTAGGCTATATGATGTATTCTCAGTAGGAGTAGCCGTAGGGTTTGGAATATCTGTAGCTGAAAGACCATTCATAGGAGACCAAGAAAAATCATATCTATCTGCAGGCAATTGAGTTGGGCTCAGAACGATTGAATTTTCGCTACATAATGCAAAAGTATCTTGAATACTATTTTCGTCAAAGTGAGTAATATCCAAAGCTTTTATTAAGGTGTCCGTACAACCATCTGTTGAAATTGCTACTAATTTTAAATTAGCTTCATTTCCATCATTTGGCACAATAAATTCAGGTGATACTTCAGAAGAAAAAGGAGCGTCAGCATTTAAACTCCATTCATATGACGCAATAGGTGAAACAGGGTCTGTAGTAATATTTTCTACAGAAACTCTTGCTTCATCACTACATGCTAAAGTGAAAGCATTAAAGTCAGCATCAATAGTTTTTTCTTTCAAAAACATAGTAAAATTAACAGAATCGACACATGCCGTAAATGGTTCTGCAATCAAAGTTACTTTATACTTGCCCGTATCTACATAATCAATAACGGGGTTTTCAACATTTGAAGTTGATTCTAAGTTTCCATTTATATCATAAAACTTCCAAGTATAATCATTAGCTCTAATACTAGTATTTATGAATTCAACAGTATTGTTTTCACATTGAACTGTATCATTACTAATTGAAGCCGTAACTTTTTCACAGTCACCTACATTATATTGAAAATCTCTTCTTACTACTGAAAGTAATTCACCGTTTCTATACTCAGACATACAAATACCGACCACATATTGACCGTATTGTTGAGGTACTCCTGTGATAAAACCTGTTTGAGAATCAATTCTTAATTTATTCTCAGATCCCAAAATATTATCTAGACCAAAGCCTTCTTGCCAAACAATAGTATCATAAGGAGGTGTAAATTCTTCAGCTAAAGCACTTATAATAAATTGGTTTGGTGTTCTTTCTGGAATTGTTCTTGTCAATCCTGTAAAAGGCGTACATAATGAATATACTATTGAATCGCCATCAGGGTCAGTTGCCCCATGATCCCAATCAATTGGTTCATTAATACAGATATAGACTGGAGGATAATCGTTGAATACAGGGCTAGAATTACACTCTTGGATAGATTTTTCAGTAATTACAACAGAAAAAGTAGCTCCTGTATCATCTGGATCTATAATATTAGATATTGTTTCGTTTCTACAACATCTTTGATACGACAAAGTAAAGCCGCCTTGAATGTCAGGGATGGTTATAGTATCTCTATATCTAGTGGTATGTACACAAATATCTCCTGGTACAAACAAACATTCGTTAGAAACTCTAGGGGGCAAAGTGTCGTCGCCCATTGGTTTAATATTAATGTGTTGTACCAATTCGTTATCAGTATCAAAAAGTCCTAACACCGCAGGATCATCAAAGTAAGCATTAGGGTTTCCAAAGAAACAATCTCTGTAAATTTCCATCGTTACTTCATATTGATTATTTCCTAAACACTTATAATATATTTCACCTCCCACAATATGAGAAGCAAATACAGTAGAAGAACCGAAGAAAGTAAACAATATTATATATAAACTTTTGTAAAAAATATTTTTAATCATTTTACAATAATTTCGAAATGAATTAATAAGGGTTAAAGGATTGAATTAGTAAACTGGACAAATTTTCTCTGCATTAGATCTAACTTTAGTTAATCTGTAGGTAGCAGAAAGTTCTGGTCCTCCTCTTCTATCTGTCGCTACTTGGAAGTCCGATACGTTTAAATCATAAGTAGCTCCTAGAGTCCAATAACCGTATTCTACTTGTAATGCTGGAATCCAAGCTTCTGATTCGTCATTAAATCTGAAAAAACCTGCTAATTGAATTGCCAACTGAGTACCAGGGCTATCATTTCGGATAATATATTTTGCTCCCACACCTGCAAGTCTTTCTTCATGAGGTCCTTGTATTTGGTTAGAAAGAAAACCAACAGCGTCCCATTTTTCAGCAATTTTAATATTAGCTAAAGCGTAAGCACTAACCCTCATAAACAAATCTTGACTTTGTCCATTAGACAATAATTGTTCAGGTTTGTTAATGTGAAATAAAGCAGCTCCTACGTCAAAGCGAGTACGTTTGGCAGGTACTTGATGGTGCCAATTAATTCCACCTCCAATATCTGGATACATTTTAGAGCTATTCAAACGACCTAAAGGGTCAGTAGTCTGTGTACTAGAGTTGAATTGGTCTCCATCGTACTGGTCACCAAAAGTAAGGTTTGTAGAATTGTATCTAAGTTGTTGCATCGAAAACTTAACCCCAGCAGTCAACAAGTTGTTCTCGTTTAGCTTTTGAGTATAAGACCCCGATAGTCCGATATTAGTACGCCCCAATCCGCTATCTCCAGACCAGTCATGAAATAAGATAACCCCTCCACTAAAGAAGGCATTGTCTACTCTATCATTGAAAAACTTGCTTTCTACAGATGCAGTGATTGTTTTGTATCCTACAGGTACAGAGTTCCACTGATTCCTACCGACAACACTAGCTCTAATGTCGCCGCCGAACATTCCAGTCAATGCTGGATTTAGGTTCAGAGGTGTATTTTGGAATTGGACGAAGTGAATATCTTGCGCAAAACTTGACAAGACAAAAAATAGCATTGATGCTATTAACAGTAAATTTTTAATCATAGTAAGATTGGCTTAGTTCAGAGAAAAAAGTATTGATTATTTACTGTTATATTTAGTTTTTGCTTGAATGACAAAGTTGCACACTTTTATTTAAAGTGTCAAATCTAAAAGTATAAATGTCACAAAATGTTAAATTTCATCACGAGACTCCCCTGCTCTATTTTTGTACCAAACATATCCAAGACCACCAATCAACAAATACGGTGCGGCAAACAAATAAAGGATACCCTTATTTAGTCCTTTTCCTTGAGTTCCTCCGTTCTTTAGGTTTGTCTCGGCACTCATTCTACACATTGGACATTGCGCTGAAATATCCACAAATTGAATATTTAGCATGAAAAATAGTAGCAAAAATAAGTTTTGAAATCGTTTCATTTCAATAAAATTAGATATTAAGTAAATATTTTTAACTTATTAATAACAATCTTTTAACATCCAATAGCAGATAGGTCCCGTTGCAGTAACGTACAACCATAGAGGAAATACCCATCTTGCCATATTTTTATGACGTTCGTAATCTCCTGTAAAAGCTCTATTAAAGGTAAAAAGTATAAAAGGCAGTATAGCTCCAGCTAATATCACATGTGTGATTAAAAAGAAAAAATATACCGAACGAACAGATCCATCATGACAATACTTAGTCTCAGGAGTAGTGAAATGATAAACTACATAGGAGACTAAAAATATCGCAGAACATAACATAGCAAAATAGATGGATTTTTTATGTAAGTCCATGTTTCCTTTTTTTATAAAAATTAAAGCCGCTATTAAAGCAAAACAGGCTAATAAATTCATAAAAGCGTGAAAAGGAGGTAAAAAACTAAAATCGACACCTACATCAATCTTAATTCTTCTCATTAACCCTACAATCACCAAAACAATAATAGATACACCAACAGCTAATCTATTTAATTTTTTTTCTAATTCTCTATTTTCTTTCATTGTATTATACTTTAAAGGATTATCTTTTACTTTCGTACTTATAAGGCAACAAAATCGTAGTATGTTCTACCATTCTTTTTAAAGAAGTCTCCGATAAATCATAAACTCCTTTAACCATAAAATTGGTATCAATTAATGCAAAATACTCATCAGAATCTGAAAAAGGGATTAGTTTTTCATTCTCTAATTCAATTCTTTTTTGTTTAGTCTTATCTAATTCAGCCTTAAGAGCTATACTATTTCTAGTAGTATCAGTATTCGAAAGGCATAATAATTGCAAATATTCTGTTTCTGAGAATTGTTTTGCTATTTTTTCGTAACCGATATACTCTTTACTTTCATCTAACAAGGCGATGAGGTAAATAGTTTTTTTACCTTCCTCTGTTATATTATTTGGTAAACGGTCTCCAGATAAGACTCCTAATGGAATCAGTTCATCAAAAACGCTTTTTTGGTAAGAAAATCCTGATTTTAAATAATACCAAGACCCTAATGGAGCTACTACCAATAACAAAAGTAAAAAGCCTACTGAAACAATTTTTTGCATAACGTACTCTTATAAATTAAAAACATCCTTCCTTCATCGAATAACAATGAAAGAAGGATGAATATTGGTTAAAAAAACCTATACCTTATGATACTCAGAATATTAAGCGTTGTTAATTTCTTTTGTGTTCATAAAATATGTATCGTTAAAAGATGTTTTTTCTTTTACCTGCTCTGAGTTTTTATTCTCTATCAATGCTCTTCTTTCTCCCCAAGAAGTACCTTCCATGATAAAAGCAATTATAGCCCATACCAAAAGTAAACATGGCAAAAGTACACTTAGACGTAATCCTGATACCTCATCGGCCATATGCATAAACTTATAAATAATATAATATGCTTTATAAAATGAAAATATTATCAAGAATAGACCTGCAAAGTATAGTGTAAAAGTAGATTGATCAATTCCTAAATATCCCTTTCCAAAAAGAGAAAATGCTACTTCTACAAGAGTTATAATGGCAAGGATAACAAGTCCTTTCCAAACCGCTTTTTTATTATCTTCGTATGAACCGTGACCCATAATTATTATTTTGAACGTTTCTTATTGTTAAATTTAATTGATAAGTGTTTATTAAGAATATCTATTAACTATAATAAATAGAATGCTAAGAAAACAAATACCCATACCAAATCGACAAAATGCCAATACAAACCTATTTTCTCTACCATTTCGTATCCATTCTTTCTCTTTTCGTATAAACCACTGAATGAATTAACCGCAATGATAATTAAGAACACAACTCCAGAAAGTACGTGAAACCCGTGAAATCCCGTGATAAAAAAGAATAACGCACCGAAAGTCTTAGGACCAAAAGCTTGTTGCTTAACTTCTCCGTCAACTGTTTTATATTTTAACTGATGATAATGTCCATCTACATTATGTATCAGATATGGTTCTCCCGCAGTAAATGAATCCCCTTCTTTGATATCAACACCATCTCCTTCCATGTAAGTACCCGCTTCTTCATGGGTACCAAACGGATTGGTATGTAAGGTCATGTGTTCAACATTAATCAAATTATTCCATTCCCAAGCTTGACAACCTAAGAAAGCCGCTCCACCAATGATTGTTAAAAACATCCAAAAGACTACTCCGTTTTTGTTTTCTCGATGCCCTTCTTGTACCGCTCTAACCATTGTAGCAGAGCTGATGATTAATACAAAAGACATAAATGTTACAAAAATCAGCGGTAAATGATGTCCACCAAAAGGAGTTGTTGAAAACACAAAATCAGGTACAGGCCATGAAGGTACACTAAACCGTAATGCTGCGTATGCGATAAGAAATCCTGCAAATGTGAAAGCATCTGATAACAAGAAGTACCACATCATTATCTTGCCATAACTGGCTTCAAAAGGTTTCTTGTCCCCTCCTTCCCAAGCATCTTGTTGTGTGGTGCTTTTTTGTAAAGTTTCTGTTGCCATCTTTATTTAATTAATTTTATACTTTTTGTAGTGTAAAAAATATTAGCAAATATATCCATAAAAAGTCGACAAAATGCCAATATATTAAAGTAAGTCTAAATCTTAAAATTCGCTTTTCTGTCACCCTATGCTCCAACAAAAAAGCATGTAATAAAGCAGTAATTAATACACCTAAACCTCCGAAAACATGAGCTATATGCATTCCACTAATTACATAAACAAATGAACCTGATGGGTTGGTGTTCAACTCTATTCCCATAGTTAACATTTGCTGCCAACCTAAGTATTGAATATAAATAAAGATTATACCCAGTACTAAAGTCAATAATAACAAACCTCGATATAACGATGTATTTTTTTTCTTAAAAAAGCGATAAGAAAAATGAATACATATACTACTAAGAAATAAAATGCCCGTACTAATAAAAAATTCATTAGGCAACCTAAATTCTAACCAATTGCCTGCTGCTTGACGAATAATATAAGCACTCGTATAAGCAAGAAAAACCATGGTCATACTTGCACAAGCTAACAGCAATGCAAATATTTTAGGGTCAATTTTATTTCTTTTAGTTTGTTTCAATTTTACTGTTTGCATATTAATTATTAAACTAAAGTCTCTATTAATAAAACAATTAATATAGCGGGTAAATATAAAAACGAGTAAAACATTACTTTCAAAGATGATGGTCGAGTTGCTTCTCTTTTCATTAAAAATGAATAATAAGAATAGAAAAAACTTAACGCTAACCCTGAAATCAATGTGAATACTCCAATAGTTTCATTCATAAATCCCAATATCAATAAAGGGAATAGTGCTATAGAGCTATAAAAAGCTAAACCACCTAGGGTATTATCGGCCTTCTCTCCTGAATCTGGTAAAAACTTAAAGCCAGCTGCTCGATAATCTTCATAAGCTAACCAACCAATTGACCAGAAATGAGGTAATTGCCACACTAACTGTAATCCGAATAAAAACAACGCTAAATCGGATAACTCATTATGTACAGCCACTACTCCAATCATAGTTGGCAATGCTCCAGGTATAGCACCTATGTACACTGCGACTACTGATATTCTCTTATAAGGAGTGTAAACAAAAGCATATAAAATAAATGCTATTACACCTAAAAGTCCCGTCAAAGCATTAAACATAGACAATAAAGTAAGTCCAGTCATCAAAAATAAACCCGCCATTAATACAGCTGTTGATACAGATATTCTACCTGTAACCAAAGGTCTATTTTGTGTACGAGCCATCATTCTGTCATAATCTTTCTCTAATACTTCATTCAAAATATTAGAAGCAGACGTTACAAAAAAACCTCCCAAAGATAAGACTAACAAAGCCTTAAATGTTATTGCACTTCCAGCAGCAATGGCAAAAGCAATAGCTGAAGAAAAGACAACGGTAAGAGATAAACGCAACTTAACAAGCTGGGCAAAGTCTTTTAGTGGTTGATATGTAACAACAGTTTGGTTCACTTCTTATCTAAATAGATATATTAATTCAATCTAATAATTTAATGTACTTCGTCTGACTCAAAATCTTGCTTAGGAAGATGTTGAGGCAAGTAATCCGTTCCATCTTTACTATAATCATAAGCCCATCTTTGAACTGTTGGTATTTTACCCGGCCAGTTTCCATGAATAGCTTCGATTGGAGTAGTCCACTCCAAAGTAGTTGCTCCGTAAGGGTTCTTCTTCGTTTGTTTCTTACCAAACCAAATACTATAAAAGAAGTTAAGAACAAAAACTAATTGGAATAAGAATACTGCAAAAGCTGCAATTGTGATAAACTTATTCATATCATCAAAATGATCGAATGTTTGAAATACATCAAAACTATAATATCTTCTTGGAACACCAGCAATACCTAAATAATGCATTGGCCAAAATACTGCATAAGCAGAAATCATTGTTCCCCAGAAATGGATATTTCCTAATAATTTATTCATATGTCTACCGAACATTTTCGGGTACCAGTGGTAAATACCAGCAAACATACCAAAGAATGCAGCAACTCCCATTACAATATGGAAATGGGCAACTACAAAGTAAGTATCATGCATTTGGATATCAATAGCCGAGTTTCCTAAGAAAATACCCGTTAATCCACCAGATATGAACATTGAAACGAATCCAATTGAAAACATCGATGCTGCATTTAATCTTACATTACCTTTATATAAAGTAGCAATCCAGTTGAATACTTTTACCGCTGAAGGAACAGCAATAATCAATGTGAATACTACGAAGAAGTTACTAATAAATGGATTCACTCCAGACATAAACATATGGTGAGCCCATACAATGAATGATAAGAATGCAATTGCAACTACTGAAAATACCATTGCCTTATATCCAAAAATTGGTTTTCTTGAATTTACAGAAAGTACTTCAGATACCATACCCATCGCAGGTAAGATAATGATATATACTTCTGGGTGACCTAAGAACCAAAATAAATGTTGGAACAATATCGGTGATCCACCTGATTGAGCTAAAGCCTCTCCTCCAATATTAATTTCGTTCAAAAAGAAACTTGTTCCTAATGATCTATCGAAAAATACTAAGAATACTGCTGAAGCTAATACAGGGAATGATAACAAACCTACGATTGCAGTAATAAAGAACGTCCATATAGTCAAAGGCATTCTCCAAAGTGTCATACCTTTTGTTCTTAAGTTAAGAATAGTTGAGATATAGTTGATACCACCTAGTAATACCGATACTACAAACATCACTAAACTCAAAGACCACATCGTCATACCTGCTCCTGATCCTGAAGATGCTTGAGGTAAAATACTCAATGGAGGATATGCTGTCCAACCACCAGAGAATGGTCCTGTACTTAAGAATAATGATAAAAACATGATTAAACCACCTAAAAAGAAGAACCAGTATGATAACATGTTCAATAAAGGTGATGCCATATCTCTAGCACCTAGCTGCAATGGAATTAAAAGATTACTAAATGTACCCGATAGTCCTGCAGTCAATACAAAGAATACTAAGATAGTACCATGCATAGTTACCATAGCGTAATAGAATTCAGGAGAAATTGCTCCTACTCCTTCTTCACTAAGGGTAACCCATTTTCCTAAAAATGGTCTTAACCACGCCATGTCTTCTTCAGGAAAACCTAATTGTAACCTAAATACTAAAGACATTAAACCAGCTATAAATGCCCAAAAAATTCCTGTAATAAGGAACTGGCGAGCAATAACTTTATGATCTAAACTAAATACATAAGTAGTAATAAAATTAGATTGGAATTTATCGCCATCATGATGTTCATGAAAATGATCATCGTAGCCTAATTCTTGAACTAATTTTTCCTCTGTTGCATTAGATGTTAACTCAGTCATATTATAAAAATTCTAATTCTTTTTAGATATAAGTTCTTAAATTGTGAACTCAAAAAGTCAAATTTTGTTTAAAATCGTAGCAAAAAATTAATGGCTATGATCTTCAGAATGTTTCTCATTTTCTGTTTCAGTAACAAGAGCTTGAGTTTCTTCCTTAACAATACTTGCTGAATAATAAGGATCCAACCCTTCTTTTCCCTTAATTTGAGAAGTATAATGAGCATTTTGTTTTTCTAACCATGCTAGATATTCTTCTTCTTCAACGATTTTAACAACTCGTCTCATTGAATAGTGACCTTTACCACACAACTCAGCACATGCCAATTCGTAGTCGAATGCTTCCCACATTTTAGGTCCTGCCGGATCAGTTGGATCTTCTAATTCATGATATTCAGGGTATTCCTTCAATCGTTGTCTATATTCTTCGGTTGTAATTGTTGGAGTAAATACAAAGTATGTTGGCATACCAGGTACTGCATCCATTTTTACTCTAAAGTGAGGAATATCAAAGTTATGAAGTACATCTTTAGCTGTAATTCTAACTCTAACTTTCTTACCTACAGGTAAAACAATTTCAGAAGGATGAAAATCATCAAGATTCGCTCTATCTTCCCACACTTGACCAAAAGGGTTTGTAGAGCTTATTGCTCTATAGTCTCTCTCTCCTAATTTTCCATCTGCACCAGGATATCTTAATAACCAAGCGAATTGTTGTCCCATTGCTTCAATTTCCATTACCTCTTCTCCTTCATCAACATCAGCCATAACTTCATTCCAAGCTACAAGCCCGTTGATTACTAAAAAAGCCATTGTGATTGCTGGAATTGCAGTCCAAACTATTTCCAATGTATTATCATGTGAAATAAACGAAGCTCTTTTCTTTCTATCAAATTTATATTTCCATGCAAAGTAGAATAAAGCTATTTGCGTCAATAAAAATACGACACCAGTAACAACAAAGGTAGTATGGAAAATGCTATCTAAAGCTAAACCATGCTCTGAAGCAGATTCGTGTGGTCCATAACCTAACATATAGTTTTTGTAATATAATCCTGAAGCTATACAGCCAATCAAGAACAAAGGCAAAAACAATAACATTAATTTAGATTGTGTGCTATTTCCTTGGCGTTCAACATCTTCTTCCCCTCGGATAGAACCCGCTAACTCAGATATTTTACCAATCTGAACAAGGATGATTCCTAAGACAACCAAACACAATATGACAATTACAAGTACCATGTCTTAATAAATATTTTTTCTTTAAATTTAATCCTCTCTTTAAATAAATTATGAATGATGGTGAAGACTTTCTTCAACATAAGGATCATTCTTAGGTAATAATGATGCTTTAGAAATGTGAGTATAAACTACAAATAAAAACAAACATAAAAACCCGATAAAAGTACCAATCTCTAACAAGCCTGGCATTGTAAACCCTGCAACTGCATCGCTAACATGTTCCGCACCATGGCCAGCCCCTTCGTGTCCACCCGCATCATGATGAGCCTCTCCATGATTACCTGGTAGATAATGTTGCGTATGCAAAATACCTGGTTTAAGCATTAAGAAGAAATCAATCCAGTGACCGAATAAAACTACTAATGCCGCTATAGCTAATGATCCCATTTTACGTTTTGTATCATTTCTCATCAAAATGAAGAAAGGTAAAATAAAGTTCAATGCTAAATTCCCCCAAAATAAAACAGGGTAATTATCCATTCTTTCTCTAAAATATATAGTTTCTTCCCCAACATTACTATACCAAATAAGCATAAATTGAGAGAACCATAAGTAAGTCCAAAAGATACTAAAAGCAAAGGTTAATTTACCTAAATCGTGCATATGCTCGACAGTTACTCCTTGCAAATAGTTTTTAGATTTCAAATAAAGAATAATCAAAATTGTTAAACACAAACATGAAACCCACCAACTTGCAGTAGCGTACCATGCATATAATGTAGAATACCAATGAGAATCTACGGACATAACCCACAACCAAATGATTGCAGAAGACGTGAATGCTCCAATTGGTAAAAATACTGCTGTCCAAACTTTGATTTTCTTATGTATTCCGTAATCACCAACAGTATAGTCATCTTCTGCTACTGATAATGAACGTAATTTTTGTGCAAAGAAAATCCATGAACCTACGATTGCTAAAGTTCCGAATGTGTACCAACCTTTATTTAAAAAAGCAGATTTTCCAGCAATTAAAGCATCATAAGTTTCAGAATTAACATCAGCAACTCCATGTATTCCCCAATGATATAAATCATGGTATCCCATCCAAAGTCCTACTGCTATCACCATCATTAAGACTAATCCTACTACTAAGAAAAGTGAGATAGCTTCCCAAATACGTTTAATCACAATAAACCAACCTGCATAGGCAGTCGTAAATGCTGCAATTACAAAAAGTGCTGTGTAGGCAATTCCTGTAAAGAATACGGAATTGTGAAGAAAATTAGACCAAAATCTCACAGCTCCGTGATCTCCCATGAAGAACGTAAGTACCATACATACGATACCTAACCCAATTCCAGATAAGAGTATACTTTTTTGTTTTCCTTCGAAAGTAAAATTATTATTCATTTCTTTCTATTACTTTATAAAACAGGATATATTTTCAATTCAATTAATAGTAAATTATTTTGTAGTTTCTTCTACACTCGTCGTCGGTGCATTAAATACTGACAAAGGAATATCTACTGTGTTTAATTCATTCATCGTTTCATCGTATTTCAACTTAGCATTTTTAGCTTGCAATGATCTGATGTAATGAATAACTTGCCACCTTTCTTCATAAGAAAGTTTGTCTGCATAACCACCCATCACATTTTTACCATGAATGATAGCGTGGTAATATCTTCCGTTAGAAGCTTGAACAAATTCGTCTTTCAAGAAATTTGCTGGTGCAGCAGGATATTTAGCATTCTTATTTTCATCAGCTACTAAATAACCTAATCCATCTCCTTTATTTCCGTGACAAATACCACAGTAAGTTTCGTACAATGGTTTTGCAGATTCTAATCCAGCATTTGTAATTGGAAAAGGATTTTCTATAATTTCATTTGTTGCTCTTACTCTCTCCTCTTCTGTATCTGCATAGTAGTATGGTACACTACCATTAACAGGAATCCATCTAGTATTTGTTTTATCAACACCATTCAAACTAGATTGAATTTTATTTCTTTTACTTTTAGAAGCAAGGGATAAACCTAATGCTCCTCGAGGAATAGTACCTGAAACAGGTTTTCTAGGTTCAGCAAGTTCGTAATATGCTTTTCTAGAATCCCAAGTATTATAGTAATAATAATCATCCAAGTTTGCTTCATAAGCAATCGAATGGTACATATCTGGCATATACTCCGTTCCAGCGTTATTGCCTTCCGACTTGCTACAACCCATTGCCAAAACAGCTAAGACAGATGCAAGTAAGATTATATTAATATTAAATCGAGTCATCGAAATTTATATTTTAAATTATTTTAGTACTTACCTCTTCGGCATTAGTATCATTAAAAAATTTGTTCAAGGTTTCTATTTCCTCCTCAGATGCTCCGTTTGTCTGAAAAGCCAAACAAAATTTATCATCTGTGATTCTTTTATCTAAGATAGGATTATTAACACCAGGTCCTAATCCACATACAATATAAAAGGAAACCACCATACCGATTGCAGCAAACAATACCGTAACCTCAAAAGTAATAGGGATAAATGAAGGAATAGACCAATATGGCTTTCCACCAAAAACAGCTGGCCAATCACTTGTAAAAACCCAAGTCATAAATAAAAATGCGGTCAATGTACCTATCATACCATAGATAAAACCAGCGATATGTAAACGTGACTCAGTTAACCCTAATAAAGGATCTAATCCATGGACAGGAAAAGGTGTAAATACCTCCATTATCTCAAGGTGCTTTTCATTAGCAACTTTGACTGCATCCATCAAAATTTCTTCGTCGTTATAAAGTCCGTATAAAACTTCTTGACTTCTAAATTCTGCCATTATATTTGAAATTATTGATTTTCTTAAATAAAATTAATGAGCATGCTCTTTATGGTGCGTTGCATTCTCTCCTACATATTGGTTACCACCTGCTTTCAATATAGACTTAATCTCTGCGATAGCCACAACTGGTGCAATTCTAGTAAACAATAAATAAAATGTGAAGAAAATACCAATAGTACCGATATAAATTCCTACCTCTACCCATGTTGGTACATAATAAGACCAAGATGATGGCAAATAATCTCTTGCCAAAGTAGTAGCAATAATCACAAACCTTTCGAACCACATACCAATATTTACAACAATTGATAATGCAAACGTCCAGTTTAGGTTTCTTCTGATTTTTTTACTCCAGAAAAATTGAGGTGTAATAACGTTACAAGTCATCATTCCAAAGTATGACCACCAATAAGGACCTAAAGCTCTATTATAAAATGCAAACTGCTCATATACATAACCTGAATACCAAGCTACAAACAACTCCGTCAAATAAGCAACACCTACCATTGAACCCGTCAATAATATTACTTTATTCATTGACTCAATATGAGCGATTGTAATATAATCTTGTAAGTTTAATATCTTTCTTGTTATAATCATCAGTGTAAGTACCATTGCGAATCCTGAGAAAATCGCACCTGCTACGAAATAAGGAGGGAAAATTGTGGTATGCCATCCTGGAATAACTGATGTAGCGAAATCAAAAGATACAATTGTATGTACAGATAATACTAATGGAGTTGCTAAACCTGCTAAGATTAAAGATAAAGACTCCCATCTTTGCCAGTGTTTTGCAGAACCTGTCCAACCAAAAGCTAATACATCATATAATTTCTTTCTAATTCCTTTAGCTCTATCTCTTACTGTGGCAAAATCAGGTACTAAACCTGTGTACCAGAATAAAAGAGATACTGTAAAGTACGTTGATATCGCAAATAAATCCCATAATAAAGGCGAGTTAAAGTTAACCCATAGAGGTCCTCTTGTATTTGGGTAAGGGAAGAAGAAAAATACTACCCATGCTCTACCTACGTGAATACCAGGGAATAATGCTGCACAAATAACCGCAAAGATTGTCATTGCTTCTGCTGCACGGTTTACACCCGTTCTCCATTTCTGTCTAAATAGTAATAGAATCGCTGAGATTAGTGTTCCTGCGTGACCAATACCTACCCACCAAACGAAGTTAGTAATATCCCAACCCCATCCAATCGTTCTGTTCAAATCCCAACTTCCTATACCGAACCAAATAGTCCATGCTATAGAAAAAACGCCAAAACCCAAACAAGATAACGCAATGATAAATCCAATTATCCACTCAACGCTTGGGGTCTTCTCTGTAGGCCCCACTAAATCCTCTGTAATCTGATGGTATGTTTTACTACCTGTTACAAGAGGTTCGCGAATCTTTGATACAACTGCACTCATATAATTTAATGTTTTTTGCTATTCCAGAATTTACGTAGGCTAATTAAAATAGCTTTCTTTTATAAATTTATATTAATTCAATGAGAACTTAATTAAGCCTCGAAATCTTCTTTTTTATTATTAATTCTTGCATCATAGAATACAGAAGATTGTACATTCACTTCTTCTAATACTCTATATGTTACAGGTGAACTAATTTTCTTACTTACTTCTCCTTTCTTATTATTTCTATCTCCGAAAGTAATTGCTCCTGTAGGACATGCTGTTTGACATGCTGTTTTCACATCACTATCACGCAATGGTCTGCCCTCCATTTTAGCATTCAATTTACCTTCTTGAAGTCTTTGTGTACAGAAACTACATTTTTCAATAACTCCTCTTGAACGAACTGTAACATCAGGGTTTAACACCATACGTGTTAAGTTGTCAGTGTAGTAAGCAGGATCCTCACCATTGATACTGTTTTGGTTTGCACCAAACAAATCTGCAGTAGTATAATCCAACCAATTGAAACGTCTTACTTTATAAGGACAGTTGTTTGCACAATATCTTGTACCAACACATCTGTTATAAGCCATCTGATTAAGACCTTCTCCACTATGGTTAGTGGCATTTACTGGACAAACATTCTCACAAGGAGCATTATCACAATGCTGACACATCAATGGTTGATAAGCAACACTTGGGTTGTCAACATCACCATAAAAATATCTATCAATTCTCAACCAAGTCATCTCATGATGTCTTGCAACCTCTTTAGATCCTACAACAGGAATATTATTTTCAGCCATACAAGCAACCGTACAAGATCCACATCCAGTACAAGCCGTCATATCTACGTGCATAGCCCAATGGTGACCTACTCCATAAAAATCTTCCATTCTTTCTTCGAAAGGATAAAGAGTAGCATCGTTCAAGTGCTTAGCTTCTGATCGTTTTTCTTTAATATGATCTACCAAGTCATGCATACCTTCTTGAGAGCTTTGACCTGTATATAGAATTGTTCTATTCGTTAATGATCCTTGGTAACCAGAACCTAAGGTAACAATTGCTTCTTCATCAACATTTACCGTATCTTCTGAACCTGTTACCTTTCCCGTAACCCCTAATGTACTGTGGTATTGAACACAAGGGAATCCTTTCATCGTAGTTATGTTAGATGATACTTCATCCGCAGCAGTAAAGTATTGTACAAATCCATTATTATCAACTGATAACCAAGGATAAGCATTCAATCCAATTTCTTTTCCACATCTTCCAACTACTTCTCTACCAAAACCTAATGCATACGAAGCTGTTCCTTCGTATTGACCGAACTGAGCAACACCTGTTACATGTTGTTTCAATCCTTTAACGGTTACATCAAAAGTTTCTGTTTCACCGTAAGATAATCTTTTACCTACACCGTTAAAACCTTCAAAGTCAGAACCGTTCCATTTAATTGGAATAGAGAAATAATTCCCCCAAACTGTTCTATTAATGGGGTCTGGCATTTCTTGTAACCATGGGTTATTCGCGTATTGACCAGAACCGATATTGATGCTTTCGACTAATTCTACCTCAACAGCAGCACTTAATGGCTTCGTTAAAGAACTAGCAGCTTTAGTAATATTTGTTGTAATTGAAAATTCTTCGCCTTCTGCTATCTCATTTTCAATAATTCCATCATGCAATGCACTATCCCAGAAATTATTAAATGATAAGAAGTTAGATTGTCCCGCAAAAGTTTCTTTCCATTGAGATTTGATAAAATCCATTTCTGGTCTATCGCCTGTTAAACCAGGGTAATTAGCCAATGTCAACATCGCAGTAATAGGAGATTGT
This sequence comes from uncultured Saprospiraceae bacterium, assembly GCA_937922815.1. Taxonomy (GTDB): domain Bacteria; phylum Bacteroidota; class Bacteroidia; order Chitinophagales; family Saprospiraceae; genus CALAJP01. The sequence goes on along the minus strand of CALAJP010000216.1, from coordinate 26,005 downwards.
GTATCAAACAACCTTGAAATCGTAGGTTGAATCAATGCATAACAACCTGCTTTAGGCATAGCATCACTCCAACTTTCTAACCCGTGATCTTTTGCAATCACATAATCACAAGCGGCTGCAGTTTCATTAAACTCTTCTGTTATAGCAACCTTAGTTTTAACCTTTTCTAATGCTTGAGTAAACATAGGTGCAAATGCATTATCATAAGCAGGGTTTCCTCCCGCTACAAATAAAACATCTACAGATCCAGATTTCATCTCATCAATTAATTTTTTGAATGCGATATCAGAACCTTGTTTTTGCATAGAAACATTACCAAACTTAACAGTATTACCTATTGAACCGATTAGTTTGTTAATTTCTAAACATAATGCTTGATCTCCGTAGTTGTTATTTCCACAAACTACTAAACCTGATTTTCCTCCAGCAATTAATTCTTTAGCTGTTTTTTTAATAGCATTGCTTGCTTTTACATCATCAAGTTTTGGTGCTTTTACCCTTTGACCTCCAGTTGCAGCAGCAACTAAATTATATAGAGTTGCAATAGCAGCACTTTGTTGAGAAGGTCTAAGCTGAATTCTATTATCAGCATTAGATCCTGTCAATGACATTCTTGATTCTACTTGTATATGTCTTGATTGTTTAGGATTTTTGTAATCCTTAATCTTTCTATTTTTAATATAATGATTCGTGTACTCTACTGGAGAAATCCATGTACCTAAGAAATCAGCATTGAAACTAACGATAGTTTTAGCAGCACCAAAATCATAGTCAGGAACAACTGCTTTCCCTGTAGCTTCTTTTACTACAGATAATAAAGCTGCTGAAGATAATGAGTCATAAGTTACAACCTCAGTATTCGGATAAGTTGCCTTAAATGCTTCGTATGAAGCCAAAACAGAAGGACTTAATTCCGTTTGAGTAACGATTCTTACTTTTGAATCAGAAGAAAGTTTAGATTTAATTTCTTTTGAAATAGTTCCCCAACCAGAACCATCAATTGAACCATCTACTACTTTACCCGACTGTTTTGTTCTATTTATATCATAAAGTCCAAGAACCATTGCTTGAGCTCTTGCATTTGTACCACCTTCTGTCATTTTAGATAATGAATTCCCCTCTACTTTGATAGGTCTTCCTTCTCTTGTTTTAACAATTACGGGGCAAAATTCACCATTACTTACGAATGAAGATGCATAATAAGTAGCAACACCTGGAACAATTGCATCAGGTTTAGTTACATAAGGGATTGCTTTACGAACAGGCGTATCACAACTTGCTGCAACTGTCGCAGCACCTAAACCAAAACCTAAATATTTCAAAAAGTCTCTACGATTGGTAGAAATTTCTGAACCGATTTTTTCATCTGTTAAGGCTTTTTCTACAGGTAGACCAACATATTCTTTGTCTGCTTGCTCAATGATATTGGGATCATTATTCTTATCTGCTACCCCTACCCATAACTGACTTTGAAAATTCTTCTTCATGATATATTTATCGTGTATAAAAATGAATGCTAATTAATAATTCTATATAGATTTTAACTGATGGATTAATAGTGACATTTTTGACACTCTAATCCTCCTATGTCTTCTACATGGAATTGTTGAACTTCTCCTGTTTTAACACCTTCAGAAAGTTCTTTATAATGAGTATTGTAATAATCTTCTGCAACACCAGTATTATTAATCTTGGTATTTCTATGACAGTTGATACACCATCCCATTGATAATGGAGAATATTGTTGTACAACTTCCATTTCTTCTACTTTACCATGACAAGTTTGGCATTCAATTCCACCAACAGTAACGTGTTGTGCGTGATTGAAATAAGCGTGATCAGGTAAATTATGTAATCTAATCCAAGGAATTGGCCCATATACAGATTCTTTAACATCAGTTGTTAATGATGAAACGATACCGTCCCACTGATCATTAACTAACTGCTCTCCTGCTTTATCTAATTTTGCTGTTTCTTCTTTACTGTTAGCAACGTTATATTGAGTTGCCATCCATTTTTTATAAATCTCTTCAGCTTTATCATTAGACATATTGTCTACATATTTATCTGTATTAGGATCATAACCTGTCGATGCATATATTTTCGTCAATTCAGCTGTTCCGTAAGAAGAACCTACTTTTACTGCTTTATGGCAATTCATACAAGTATTTGCCGCAGGAATAATTGAATGTTTAGATCTTCTCGCTCCATCATGACAATATTGACACTCAATTCCTTGATCACCAGCATGCGTTACGTGAGAAAACTTAATAGGTTGATCAGGTTGGTAACCTTGTTGTCTATTCAAGCTAATAGCACTATTGATAGTATTATATCCACCAAAAATAATTAATCCAAATAAAACCAAACTGATAACTGTTTTACTAGTTAGTATATCAATTAATGTTTTTCTTGAACCTGACCCTGTTTCTCTAACTTCTTTTAAGTAATTAAGGTTAGATATAATATTCGCAAGAATAATACATAATATGATTAAAACACCAAAAATAGTCCAATACAACCAAGTGTTATCTGTTTCTTGCCCGCCTGCACCTGCTGCTGCGATATCACCACCTTCAGGAAGAGGATAAGCACCATTATCATAAACAAAATTCACATAAGAAATGATATTAGTGATTTGCTCATCTGTTAAATTAGGAAAAGGATTCATTAATGTTTGTCCCCATTCGTTATAAAGACTAACAGCATACTCATCACCAGAAGCAATCACTCCTTGTGAATTTCTAATCCATTCATACAATAACTCTTCTCTACCTTCCCATCTTTCCTCAACCTTTCCTAAAGCTGGTCCAGTCATTTTTGACTTCATATCTTTATTATGACAAGAAGCACAATTATTTCTAAACAAATCTTTTCCTTCATCTAAGTTAGCTTGACCGTAAGCAGTCAATGAGAAAAAGAATAATGTAAAGACGGATAAAACTCTAAGTATCAATCTGTTTTGCATCATTTAATTTGTAATTTTAAGTAGTTCAACTTCAAATTTTAGTTAAAAATTACTTAATATGTCATTGAATTGTCATGCAAATATATTAAGCCTTATAATGATTACCAATATATTTGAACATGATTGAATTATTTAGATAGATTCTAAATAATATTTTTCTTGTTTTTTGTCGAATTTAGATAACCTACTATCGATTAAATCAATTCTTTTAGCGAAATCCGCCCTTTGAACTTTTGCTTTAGCCTTTCTTTTAATTTATCACTCAATCGCTCCAGACCATTCTTTATCAAAGCATAATTTACTTCCATTATATATTTTATTGATTGGCTTCCATAGTGATTTAATAAATAATTCGTACATAATTCTTCTGCCAATTCATAAGTAGCTTTTTTGTTACTTTTCAAAAATGGTAAATTATCAATAAAAATCGTCAAGGACTTGGAACTTAATATAAGTTGGAAAAGTTCGTTTTGCGATAAATGAATCGCCAAAACAGCTTCAAACTTTAATTTATTTTTCGTTTGGTTGGTGACAAGCAATTTCTGATAAATTGTTTTGGTGAAAACTTGAAAAACTTTTTCATCCACTTGTCTACTTATATCTTTATAAAAGCCAACATCTAAACTCGAAAGCAGATACATTTCTGCGTTTTGCAAAGCCTTTTCCATATTTCCAATATTAATATAGGAAGTAAAAGAGTTTTTTAAAAACTTTAATTTCTCCATTTCCGTAAATTCTTGAGTTTCTGCAAACTTTAAAACAGTTTCTAAAATGAAGGATTTGGAATCGTGCTGATTTGAAATAAAGTCAATTATATTATCAGCATTATTAAAATAATAATTGAGGATATTATTTTGATTAGTTTCTAAGTTGAATTCATTACACAATCTTAAATAAAGCCTGAATAGTCTTTCTTTAGCTACAGGATTTGCGTTAATATCCATTTTCTTTTTAATGGCTTCTAAAAAAGGCAATTTATTATCAATTACTAAAGCATTATAAATAAGATACTCAGATAATTCAGAATACCATTGACTTAAAATCAAATAAGGGTTTATAATACCATACATCAAATCATTCAATAAATTCAAACGAAATTGAGTAGCCATCGGTACTTTGAATAAAGCTATAAAAGACAACATCATTTCATTTGAATAAAAATTTATTCTTGTTCCTTTCTCATTCCAAAATGGATTTAAAATAGGTGATAACTGATTGAAATATACTTTAAAGATAGCTTGGGCTTCCAATACATCTTTTTCAACAATTGCCAAGCTGCTATATTCGTGTAGCTTAACCAATAATTTCGTTAAGTGGTTTTGCTTACTTTTAACATTCTTGATTGTTTGTAAAAAAGAGAGATAAGACTGGATAAAAGTTTCATATTTATGTTCAAAACCTTTAGATGGAATACTATATAATGACTCCAATTGCAAATAAATAGAAAGCTCTTTATTCCCTTTTAGCATACCTTTGACAAAACCTCTCAAATCATCATCAGAAAGATTATCTAATGCGAGTTTGTTAGTTACTTTGGTGGACTTAACTTTTATAGGTTCCTGAATTTGTTTTCTAAACAAGATTGTCCCAACAACAACATGCTCACACAATTCATTTTGATGACAAGAACATGAAAAAGAGTTTAGTTTCCCTTTATTTATATCTAACAGTAGAGTAAAGGTCTCTTTATTATTAGTTACTAATTGATAGTTCTTATCTACGATTTTCAATTGTGGATTTACATCTAATATTTCTTCAACAGCAAGCAAAAGCTGTTCATTTATTAATAATTCAATCTTGTCAATAGAGATAAGCATCTATTTAAATAGGATTTTGGTTAACAACTTACAAATTAAACATTCATTTAATGGGTTACAAGCAATTACTGAATAAAACAGAAAGCCAAATAGAAAATTCTATTTGGCTTTAATTGATATAGTATTATCGATATTTGAATTAGTCTTGAGGGATTCTCAAAACTTGTCCAGGGTAAATTTTATCTGGAGAAGATAACATAGGTTTGTTAGCTTCAAAAATCTGTGGATATTTCATTGCATTACCATAATGAGCTTTTGCAATTTTAGACAAAGAATCTCCACTTTGTACCGTATAGAAAACAGCTTCAGGCTCTGGGTTAGTTACCACCATTTGGTCATCAACTGATGCAATACCATTTACATTACCTACGGCAAGAATAATTTTTTCTTTATTGGCTTGAGTATCAACGCCACCTGTAAGAGTTACAACATCACCTTCAAGGTCAATACCTAAATTTTCGGTTGGTAAATCAAGAGATTCTACGACTGACTTTAAAAGATTAGATTTTTGTTGTTTCAACATAGCTGTTACTTCTTCAGCACTTGCTTCAGCTGTTACTTCAGGAGAGACAGTTTCTTCATCTTTTTTGAAAATTTTAGACCCTGCATTTTTTAAGAAAGAGAATAATCCCATTTTAAATTATAGTTTAATTGATTAAATGATAGATTGTAAGGGAGAAAACATCAATAAAACCTTGGCGTAAACTATGCCTTACAATATTAAGATGAATATACGAAAAAAAGTCACAATTTGAATTCTTTCTCAAAAACAATGGCTAAACTTATAAAAACCTATATATTTGGTACCATAAATTATATCTTTAAAACCAACTTGAATTACAAAAAAAACTAACAACCTGACAATCAATACTTCATATTTTAAAATATTTTTTTTCGTATTTTTCATTTGTAATACTACCTCTGTTTTTGCTAATAAAAACATATCAAAATGCGATTCTATAATTATGATATCGAAAAGGATTTATGATGTAGATTCACTCAATCATAAATTATTCCCCCCTGATTCTCTTGACTTCGAAGCTTGCACTGAGTTTTTTTTTTATGAAATCAACCAATATATCGAAGATGAAAACTGGCATAAAGTAAATCATTTAGTTTTATTAATTGTAATGAACGTTACGGATAAGCCTGATTACCTAGATGATTTACTTAAAATATCGAAAAAGATAGAGAGAACAAACATTTCGTTAGAACATAAGATTAATATTCAAAAATCATTTTTTTTCCTATATACTCATCTAGGGGATAACACCAACGCTCTTCATAGTGCATTATACATTTTAAATCTTGTTTTCAAAACTAAGGACATTAATGCTATACTTAATTACGGCAGAGAAGTCTTGTATTTAAAAACGAAATACAATCTAGATAACTCGACAATTTCAACAAAAATTAATGAGGTAAGAGACTTAGCGTTCGACATACTAGAGAATGAAAAGTTCGAAAATATTGATGAAAATAAACTAGCTTATTTTTTAGTTACATTACTTGAAACCGAAAAGAATCCAGATGAATTTAATAGAATTGCAGAAGCAATTACAAAAATCGCCCCTAACGAACTTATAATATCTTCTTTAAACTACTATAAAGGATTATTCTATTTTGAACAAGGAAGGCTAAAGGAATCAAAAATTTATTTAGAAAAAACAGCTAATCTTTCTTTACGTACTAAATTTTGTAATTTTTGCGTTGATCAACATCATTATATAGGTATGCTAAAATTGATTGAATTACATTACGATAGTTATTCAAAGCTCGAACAGAAAAAATTATTACATAAATTCGAAAATCAAATTAATAAGATTTCATTAGTTCATGACCTAAAAATAGATGGATATAAATCATTGATTAATTGTTATGGCAAAAAAAATCCGAAAAGGGCCAGCTACTTTAAAGATTTACTAATAAACACACTGACTGAACAGATTGCAATTAATAATAAAACTATAAAAGTATCATTTCACCAAGTAGGAGAAATAGAACAACAACAAAAGGCCATTACAAATTTAAATGATGACAATTCTAAATTACAGTCCCAAAAAAAACTGTATGTGACAATACTCTTTTTTTTGTTCGTAATTTCATTACTAGGCATCCTTTTTGTAAGATATAGATTAAAAAAACAATCTCAATTGGATAACTTAAATACGACGTTAGTACATAAAAATGAGGAAATTTCTAACAAAAACGATGTTTTAGAAAACTTTGCGTTCACTATTGCTCACGATTTTAGAGAACCTCTCCGTAGTCTAGGTTTGCTTTCGGAAATGCTCTATCATAAAGAACTTTCTACAAAACAAAAAGATGAGATATTAGACATGATAAATGGTAGTCTTAGTCATCTAAAAAAACTCATTGCGGACTTTTTGGTATTTAGCAAGTCCTCAACGCCTTCTCCCTCAGAATCTTTTAATGATTTGAATATGGTTCTTGAGCTAGCACAAATTAACCTTAAACACAAAATAACAAGCAAAGATGCTCAAATAAGCTTAGATATTACTTTACCTTTTTATCTTAGTGATTTTAATGAAATGGTATCTGTTTTTCAAAACCTATTAAGCAATGCCATCACATATTGTCCTAAGGATAGGCAACCAACTATACATATTACAGCATATGAAACCGATTCTTTTTTCATTATTTCAATAACGGACAACGGACATGGAGTGAAATCCACACACGCAAATGAAATTTTTACTCCTTTCAAAAGATTCAATTATAACAAATCTAATAAAGGATCAGGGTTAGGACTAAGCATAGTTAAGAATATCCTTAACAAAAATGGCTCATCCGTTTATTTTAAGAATAACGTAGAACTAGGATCTACTTTTTACATTCAATTAAATAAATCTAAAATCAAATATCAACTTAAATAGTTTCACCACCTACTTTCTTAGGTGTCGCACTTATTGAAATTTTCTGTATTTTATCTCCTTGCATAATTTTATGAACAATATCCATCCCTTCTACAACCTTACCAAAACTGGTATAATTTCCAATTAAATGTATCGTAGGAGAATGCGTGATAAAAAACTGCATCGTTTCAGTGTCCCTTCCTACAGATGCCATTCCTATCCACCCTTCTTCAAGGTAACCAATATCAGAAAATTCTGAGGTTGTAAACTCGCTATAACTACCATAGCTATCACCGTTTTCGCAACCACCCTGAACGACAAAATTGGGTACAACCCTCGCAAAATATTTATCGTCATAAACTTTTTTAGCTACTAATTCGGCAAAATAGGAAACTGTACCAGGAGCTAAATGGGGCTTTAATTCTACAATTATATTTCCATGAATAGTGGATATGGTTGCTAATGGGTTTTCCCCTAGAGAGGTTAGTTTTTCCCAATTTATTTTTGACATTTCGGTCAAAGTAATGTTTTTTTTCTCCTTCGAGTCAAACCTATTGATTGCTTCATTTAATGAATAATTAGATTCGACTTCTTTAGGCAGCTTAGTATTTCGCTGTTTTACGTGCAAAAAACTACTATTTTCATATTGCGATGCCCAATTTAATTCTTTACTAGACAAAATATTTGCAGCAATGCTTACTCCGCCTATGTCAAAGTTATTAATAGCTGTTGACAAATATCCACTTACCTCTTTAAATACTGAATTCCATCTTGTAGAATAGCTTTTATCAATTGCTGGTCTATCAAAAATATTCTGATATGCCCTCATCAAAGATGTATGAATAACAGGGGGAAGAGTATCAGAAGAAGCTAGTTCCCAAATCTTGCGATAATTCCAAATATTACCTCCCATGGCCTCAATTGCCTTTGCTTTGACTAATATATCTGTTGTTTCATCTGTAAATATGCGCTGCAAGTCCCGATTAATTAAATAATGGGTTTCCTTGAAATAAGCAGGTAAGTGTCTTGCCGCTGCCGCTAATAAATCAACTTTAATATCTTCGTTTTCTGGTTCTCTCGACATTCTATAATACAGAGCTCCATCTTGAGCACTTCCATTGTTTATAAAATACTGTACAGCTACATGCTTTACATGTTTATTAGAGGAGCGAATAGCTTGAAACGGTATTTTCTGGACTTTTGCATACTCAAAATTTGATAATGCTCTTATGATATTACATTTTACACGATAATCACCAATTTCATCAAACTTTTCGATTAGCACATTTTGAGCTTCAGCTGTTTTCAATTTCCCCACTGCCAATGCCAAAAACATTCTAATTTTCGGGTTTTTAACTTCGGAAAAGCTATTTATCAATTTCACCCTACTTTCGTTAGGTAAATTTCCATATTGGGCTCTTGCTAAATAAACCGCTCCATATAAACGGACTTTTTCTGGCAGTGAATTATTGGTAGCAAATTCAAGCATTTTTAAGGTTCCACTTTCCGCCGTTTGTCCTCTTACCAAATATTCGAAAATCCCTTTCGCCTGACCTAATATCAATAAAGTGTCTGTATCAAAATAAGTAGAAATAGATGCTAAATTTTCAAGGTTTTGTTCTCCTCCGCACTTGCCTATTGCTTCTAAAATTAAACTATTAAAAAGCGACTCCTCTCCTAATGTATCTGATTGATGAAAGCTTTCTTGTAGTTTATATTCAGCTTTTAACGATTTTTGTTGCCCTAAAGAATATGCAGCAGCTTCTCTTATCGACTGAATTGGGTCTTTCAGTTTTAGACTCAACTCTTCAATTGCCTTATCACTTTGAATTGACCGAAAAGCTCTAACTGCTAAATACCTAATAGATGCATTTTCTGAAGAAAAATTCAACAACAAGCTATCTACCTTTCTTTCATGTTCAAAAGAAATTATTTTCTGAACTTGAGGGTCTGAAAAATCAACATTAACTTCATGTTTAAAACTTTCATCAGGTGGCACACAAGCAAGAATAGATAATGCTAACACTGCGAAAAGACTACAAAAAATCTTCATAAATAATGGTTAATATTTTATTTATACATTACGAATTATAAAAATACGTGTTTTTTAAATAAAATAAGTATCATCTTCATTATTCATTCAAAAGAAATCGTTTAGCTATAAATTTAACCCCAAATTACTTTGAAATTGAAGGTATATATATCGAAGAACCTGCTTTGAGCCGTTTACTATTTTTTTTATTAATATTATTATATCTCAATATCGTATTTACACTGCCTATATTGTACTCCTTGGCAATATCCTGAATGGTTTGCTTCTTTTTAACAATATGGATAATTGGTGTACTAGATTTTCGCAAATTGAGATGCGAACTGTTATACTTAAGCTTATTCAACGTTGGAGAAGGAAGTAAAGCCAAAGGTTCTTTTTTCATAGTCGATAAAACAGAAGTTTCTACACTTAAATCTTTAGGGTGAAATATTTTCAACTCCTTGCCTGACTCTAAATACTGGTTTCTAATTAAATCATTCCACGCCATTAAATGATGGTGAGATATTTTGTATTTTGTAGAGATGCTTCGTATCGTTTCACGGTCAGAAACAATATGTTTTTTTAATTCAAAATTATTCATATCGCTTCCCCCTTTAGGTTCGGGCAAATCTTGGATAGAAACATCTTGTGGAATAATACCTTGGGGGTTATTTACATAGTCCATTAAAAGGTTCAATACTCTTTTGGGCACCGTAATATAATTGCCGTCCGTTCGTTGAGGAATAATGTTTTGTTGATATGATGGATTAAGATACTGTAGTTTCCATAATGGCACTTGTGTAACTTTCGATAGCTCTTGTAGGTCTAATCGTTTATAAACCTTTGCAGAACCAATAATTTGCAAGTCCAATTCAGGCAATACTGGTTTTAATTGGTGTTCTTTATGATATTGCATTAAATAACATGCACCAAGGTATGCTGTGACATAATTTTGGGTTTCTTTAGGTAAAAACCTTCTTAATTTCCAAAAATTCTTAGTTCTACTTCTTTTAATAGCACGGTTCACTCTACCTGGACCTCCGTTATAAGCCGCCAATGCCAATGCCCAATCTCCATACATACTATGAAGTTTCTCTAAATAAGTCAGTGCGGCATCCGTAGCACGAATAGGGTCTCTTCTTTCATCTACCCAATAATCAATTTGCAATCCGTATTCTTTAGCTGTTGGTGCCATAAACTGCCATAAACCCGCAGCATTAGACCTTGAAGTTGCCAAAGGGTTCAATGCGGATTCTGTAATAGATAGGTATTTAAGCTCAGTAGGTAAATTTCTGTCTGCCAATGCTTTCTCAAACAAAGGAAAGTATAATAAAACTCTTCCTAAAATCAGTTCAGATTTGCTGCGTTTATTAACCGTGTAAGTACGAATATACCCCTTGAGAACGCTATTAAATTTAGGTTTTACACAACTTTCTAATTTAGAAACTCTTTCTTTTAGAATTTCATCCTCGGGTAATTCCTCAGCATGGGTATTAATAAATAGAAGTAAAAATATAGCGGTAAATATATTTTTTATACTCATAGACTCGCACAGTTGAAATGGTTACGTTGAAAAAATAAACTCTTTTTTGATTAAAAGAGAATTAATGGGAAGATTTGGATTTTTTTCAAATGTAGAAAATATATCTTCTTTTTTCAAAGTAATCTGATTAATAAAGATTAATTAGTAATAACATATACGAATCTCGAATAAATTATGTTATAAAAAATCAATAGTATTATAAACTTAATCTACCCAAAATTTTAATATCTTAGAAATAGAGGACACATACTCATCTAAGCTCAATGGTTTTTTGACATAGGCATTGGCACCTAAAGAGTAGCTTTCTAAAATATCTGTTGATAAAGATGATGATGAAAACATAATCACGGGTACACCCTGCATCGCTTCACTCAAATTCGGTCTAGTCGAAACAACTTTTAAGGTCTCAATTCCTCCCATTATAGGCATATTAATGTCCATAATAATAAGTTGAATTAAATGTTCCTCCCCTTCGAGTAGCGAAACCAATTCAGAGCCATCTTCTAAGAAGACGACCTCTCCGTTATACCCGTAATTTTTCAATGCATATTTTATCAAATGTACATCGCCTGGATTATCTTCTACTATAATTATTCTCAAATGCGAAATTTTTCAATTCTTAAAAATGGCTAACTTCGGTAAGTGTTTTAGTCTTGTTTGGCAAAAACTTTTTTCAATAAATCGGTAGGTCTAGAAGATACATTATTACGAATATCAGCTTCTTTCTTTTCTACCATTGAAAATAATCCGCCCAAAGCTTTATCAGTGATATGCCCCTGTAAACTTGGGTTCATTTTCTTTACTAACGGAATTTTATTGTATGCGGTTACAGCATCAGTCCATAAATCTAATGCACCGAACTTATTTAATGAATTAACAACCACAGGTTCAAATTCATTATATAATTGTTTATTGGTGGTAGAATTAAGATATTGAGTAGCTGCATTTTTATCACCCATCAGTATATTCATAGCATCATTAATACTCATCGAACGTATTGCATTTACGAAGATTGGCTTCGCTTTTGTAGCAGCATCTTCACAAGCAGCATTTATTTTTTCAATTAGCTTGCTTTCCAAATTGCTAAATCCAGGTACTTTTTGTAAGGTATTTGTTAATTTTTGAGCTTCCTCTGGTAGCGCAACTTTATAAATACTATTCAGATAGCCTCCTTTTTTTGACAAAATATCTACTCCGTTAGTAACGCCTAAGTTCAAAGCTTCTTTCAAACCAGAACCAATTTGAGCCTGAGACAAAACTCCTCCCGAAGTATCTCCCATAACTGTTCCTAAGGCACTCTCCAGCTGTTTAGTATCACAACTAGAGAATAAACACAAGTTTGTTATTAAAAAAAATGCGAAAAACTTAGAATTACACAATTTAGTGGCTAATGAAAATCTATTCATGAGATTTTTTTCTATTTAATTATAAATTTGGTTGATTATTAAGCTAGGGGGTTATCGAATTTTGTAGTAAAAAGTCAATAACATGTTTTAGTAAGACTGTAAAACTAAAATTAAGTAACATTTAAGCTAAACTTATTGCTTAATGATATACTGAACGATTAGAGTTTAGTTTTCAATATGTATTTTTGTTGCAAAGTTAGTTTTTTTGCTTTTTTTCGTGAAATCTTCTGAAAGAATGTAAAATAAAAGATATAAAATTTTAAAAAAACAATCTAACTGACACAAGTTGAACAACTACAGTTCCCAAACTTTTGAGAAATAACTCCGTCTAAAATGTCCATTTCATTGCACCAACATTTATCATCGCGATAACAAATTAGCGGTTTCTTACAATTTGTACATTTTTTGACAAAATTATCCTCCAATTCTACAAAAGAATTTTTCACTGGGCCTCCCATCGGTGGATTCAATTTTTTGATTCTAATCAAAACACCTTGTATAGCATAAAACTGAAATTTTAACCGTTGGAGAATTCGGTCAGCGACATGTTCTATCAACTTGCTATTCACTGCCATTTCTCTTTTCACCACTCGATAAATGGTCTCGTAATTAACAGTCCATTTGATATCATCCATTTTAGCAGCCTTCTTATTATCTTGTCTTACATAAACATCAACAATATAATTCGTTCCAATCAACTGCTCTTCTGCATAAAAACCATGGTATGAATAAAACTCCATTCCTTCGACCGCTACTACTCCCATTTTAAACTATTTTGATAAATAAAAAAACAATACTGCCGATAAAAAGATTAGTCCTATAACGGTTAATAGCACCATTTGTTTATTCGTCTGATGCTGGTAAAATAGTTTTTCGGCATATTCTTTCCAAGACAAACCTCCCATAGAAGCTTCATAACCCAACACTAAGTATTGGCGTTGTTTTTTACGAGATTGGTCTCCATGTTTCGATAGAATAAAAAATTCGTCATTTAGAAAAGCAAGTTCGTAAAATTCTCCCGCCCCTTTCTCTAGCATCATCAAGTTAGATTCTTCAAGAATTTTCCATCTTGCTTTGGCAACGTTTCCATCTGTCGAAATTAAGTATTCTCCTTTGTCTTGAAAAAGGTGCAAAACAGATTCATGAAAATTGGGATGGTCACGAAATTCTAGCCATCTCTTGTTTAAATAAAACTCGTTTTCAGATAAGTCTTCACTAAACTGACCAACCAGAGGTAAAATAGCATCTAAATACTCATCTAAACTATCATATTCGGGCAACTCGTTCTCGAGATACTGCGAAAACATATTTGTTATCGAAAAGTCCACTCTCTAATTACTTACTTTAGTTTCTAATAAAATATTCCTAAAAAAAATCATCTGGGTCTTCTTCAGTTTCGGTACTATCTGCATCGGGACCAAATAGGATATCGTCTAAATCATCATCTGAATCACTTTCACTGCTAAAGTTCTGCTGATACAAATCACAATCCACTTCAATTCCTATATCTCCTGTTGGAATGGCAAATTTATTATTTGTATCAAAATTGATAGTAGAATCTTGCTCAATTCCATTGAGTATTTTTGAAAAAATAGGTCTTGCCATTCGTCCTCCCTGACCCAGTTTCAAAGTTCTAAATCTGACCCAATTATCTTCACCACCAACCCATGTTCCGACAACTAAATTAGGCGTAATTCCCATAAACCAGCCATCTACATGATTATTGGTAGTTCCTGTTTTTCCTCCAAACTCAGACTTTACTTTTCTAAATCCAGGTTTTCCATTATGGGTCGTTTTTTTCAACATTTCAACCATTACATAATTTGCTTGAGGAGACAACGCATCTCTTTTCACTCTATTTTCGTCTTCCGAATATATCAAACGTCCGTTTTTATCTTCAATTCTTTTTATAAAAATAGGCTTGTTATAAGTTCCATTATTCGCAAAAGTGGCATACGCCCCCGTCATTTCCATCACCGATAAATCAGCAGTTCCTAAGCAAATAGAAGGCATTTTGGGTATTTTTTTCTCCGAAATCCCCATATTAACTGCCAAATCAACAACGGGTTTTACATCACCTAACTGCTTCATGATATATACAGAAATCGAATTTTTTGATTCTTGCAATGCTCTAAACAAAGAATACGGTTCACGACTATATTTGCCACTAGAGTTCAAAGGAGTCCAATCTTTAATCAAATCAAAATTGCTTTCACCTACATGAATAGTGTACGGGTTATCAGTCACTTGCATACATGGAGACATTCCCTGCTGTGCAATAGCCGTTGCATAAACTAAGGGTTTGAAAGTAGAACCTACTTGACGATTAATTCTGACATGATCGTATTTGAATTGTTTGTGATCTGCACCTCCTACCCACGCTCTTACATAACCCGTTATAGGGTCAACAGCCAAAACACCCGCTTGTAAAAAGTTTCTAATATATTTCAATGAATCTAGAGGCGTCATCGTAGTATCTACAACCCCTGCTTCGTTATAAGCATAAACGGTCATAGGGACTTCTGTGTCAAATTGTTTTTCAATTTCTTTTTCAGCTTTTTTCCATTGATTTTTTAGCTTTTTCCACTCGCTTTTTTTAAGAATGTTTCGATAAATTTTTTCTAACTTTTCGCCGATGTAATCTTTTTTCCTTAGCTCAGCAAAGTAATTTCCAGTTTCTTCGTGTTTAAGAATTCTGTTGATATCAGCATCACGGATTTTAAAATCTACTAGGTTGCTCAAAGTATCTCGAACGCCTTGCGTCATAGATAATCTAATTTTCTGGGCACGTTCTGATTGGTTGACTAATCGTTGTAAACTACTTTTTCGAATAGATTTGTAACTGTCGGTCATTTCCCAATCTTCATATTCCCATGGGTCTTTTCCTTCCCAGTGCTTGTTAAATTTTCCTTGCAAATCCCGTAAATGTTCTTTTACCGACTCTTCTGCAATTTTTTGAATAGAAGGGTCTATTGAAGTATAAATTTTCAATCCATCTCTATAAATGTCATAAGAGCTTCCGTCAGAACGTCTCTTTTCTTTTCTTTTCAGAATTTTTTTAACATCTTTTGCCAATTCGATTCTAAAATAAGTCGCCAATCCTTCATCATGAGAAACACGTTTGAAGCTATTCATTTCCAAAGGTAGCACTCTAAGCGAATCATATTCTACTTGACTGATGACATTATTCTTCTTCATTTGGAACATTACCACTTCTCTTCTTTTCTTGGTTCTTTCTCCGAAACGGACAGGATTATACAATGATGGATTTTTCAACATCCCGACCAAAGTAGCCGATTCTTGAAGGTTCAAATCACTAGGAGGCTTGCCAAAATAGATTTCGGAAGCAGCTTTAATTCCGTATGCTCCATTAATAAAATTGAATTTATTAAGGTACATCGTCATTATTTCTTCTTTAGTGTACTGTCTTTCTAAACGAACCGCAATAATCCATTCTTTGAGTTTTTGAAAAATTCGTTTTACGATATTATCACTGCTTTTTACGGTAAACAATAACTTAGCTAACTGCTGTGTAATGGTACTAGCACCTCCAGCACTTTTATCTCCAAGCATTGCCGTTTTAACCATCGCCCGACCAAAAGCTTTGAAGTCAATCCCGCTATGATCTATATATCTTTCATCTTCGGTACTAACCAATGCGTCAACTAAATAAGGCGATAAATCAGCATAACTAACGGCAACTCTATTTTCGACATAAAAACGTCCTAAAATAGATCCATCATCGGCAAAAACCTGTGTTGCCTCATCAGACCTAGGGTCTTCCAACTCTTCAAACGTAGGTAAATCCGTAAAAGATAAAATAACAAATAGCGTAATAACAGATAATACTCCTGTTATAAAGATTCCCCACATAATGAGAATTCGTTTTTTGTATTTTTCTTCTTTACTATTTTCGTCTATATTTTGATTTTCATTCATAATGAATCATTTTACTGAACTCTCAACAACACCAATATTTATCATTTATTCTATCAACGATAAAATAAGGTTTTGTTATCTGAAAAACATATTTATTTATTATAATATTTTAAACTTTCTTGAATCCATTCCGAAGGAACTTCATCATCAAAAGTAGCTTCACCTATTTTTGCCAATAAAGAGAAACTAATCGTTGTGCCAATATTCTTTTTATCATTGAGCATCGATGCTAAAACTACTTTTTCGTTTAGAAAAGATAAATCGACTTTTCCATATATTTTAAGTAATACCGTTTTTATTTCTTCTAATTCTTTTTCATTCAAATTTCCCAACTTAAACGAAAGATAAGCTTCCGTAATCATTCCGATAGCTATGGCTTCTCCATGCAACAAATGGTTTTCTGTTCCCAATGCATAACTTTCGATAGCATGACCAATCGTGTGTCCAAAATTCAATATTTTTCTTAGTCCACCTTCTTTAAAATCTTGCTCAACTACCTCTTTTTTAATAGCAATTGAATGTAAAATAATTTCATCAATATTTTCTAAATCATTTACATTCGTAACTTGAGATACTTTTTCCCAATGCTTTTTATCATAAATAAGTGCATGTTTCAATATCTCTGCAAAACCACTTCTTTTTTCTCTTTCTGAAAGAGTATCCAAAAATCTAGGGTCAACTAAAACCGCTTTGGGGTTTTGAAAAACACCAATTATGTTTTTCAATGTTTTAAAATCAATCCCAAGTTTTCCTCCAACAGAAGCATCCACTTGAGAAAGTAGTGTCGTCGGAATTTGAATAAAGTTAACTCCTCGTTTATAAGTACTGGCACAAAAACCGCCCATATCTCCAATAACGCCACCGCCCAAGTCTATCACTAAAACATTTCTATCAAAATTACCTTCTATTAATGACGTCCAAATATGTTGGCAAGTAACTAGATTTTTGTTTACTTCGCCTGACTTTATAGTAATTATGTGAGCATGCGGCAATAATGCAAAAACACGAGGCAAGCAGTGCTTTTTGGTATTTTCATCAACAATAATGATGATTGCAGAGGGGTTTAATTTTTTAACCAACGGAGGTAAAGAGTTTTCTACATCTCCTAAAACAACTTCATAATCTTCTAAGACTAACTTTTTCATTACGATTATTAACTTTCTTCAGGTAAATAAATACTGGTTGACCAAACTTCGGGAGCAGCATCAAACATTTTCTTCACTGTTGACCAAGTATTTTTAAAAAAATCAGAGTTTCTATAATTTTCCAAATCGGATTCATTTTCCCAATGACTAACTGTAAACATTATTTGAGGGTTATTATTATCCACTACTAAGGATAGTTTTTCACAACCTTTAAATCCTAAGATTACACCACGAGAAGCACTGAAAATAGATTTAAACTTCTCCACTTCTTCTTGTTTAATTGTTAGTTTGACTAGTCGAATCATTATTTTTTAAACTTGATTTGGATAATATCATTAGGTTTAATGCCAAATAATGTGGCTAAGCGACTCATATTTGCTGCCATTTCTAAAAATCCTGCACTATTAAACCGACATAAAACATTTCCGACAGGAACAGAAGCATAAGAATCACTAATTCTAGTTATAGGGCCATGCTTTCTAAAAAATATTTCAAAAGGAGCTCCTTCTCCTACCCTATCAAATAGCTTTCGAGTGACATTCAATACTATATTATCAAAACTATCAATATGCATTACGGTTCCCTTTATCATCTTTCCTGAAATAATGGGTTGTAAAAATATTTTGCGTTCGTAATCTGGGTATTCCGCTCCTATTTCTATCAATGGTCTTTCAGATACAATATAACTTGCGATACTGGCAAAAACTTTGACCGTAGGCGAAGTTGGGATATCAAAATGGTCTACTTTATAAACAGTAGGGTTTTCGTCACCAACAATTAGTGATAAAACACCATTGTCAGGAGCAATAAAATAGTGTTCTTTGAACTTGGTTACTAAGAAAACAGGGTTGTCTTTGTAAGCTGTTTTTACATGTACAATGTGAATTGTTTTAGGCGGAAAAAACGCAAAAGAATTTCTCAACGCATACGCAGCAGCAGTTATATCGTAGGATGGTATATGGTGACTGATGGATATAATAGAACCACCTGCTCCTACTTCACTTAATAGAGCTCCCTGCAATGCAGCAGCGTAGTAATCTTTAGTTCCTAAATCTGATGTAATGGTTATTGATGACATTAAGTATTATTCTAATAATTTGTATTCGTTTAAAAAAATTCTAAGTTGAAGTGCAATATTTCTTTCAACAACTAAAGAATTATAGAAAGTTTCCACATAAACAAAATTCTTTTCTGACTTTGTAATATCTTTAACTTTAACTATTGGTTTCTATATCCTATAGATATGTTTAAAAAGTCGGTAAACAGAGGGAAAATTCCTAACATTACCTTATTTTTGTATCATTTTCAACAAAAGTACACATATATTACTATTAATCCATTTTAAAAAATATTTGTAAAGTATAGTTACTAACAAAACTTTAATAATATTCATAATTTTTTAAATATACTCATTGAACGAAATTATAATAAAAGTAGAAGGTATTGACTTATTGGGATTATTGGGCGAGAGAAATGAAAAGATTGATTTAATCCGAAATGCCTACCCAAATGTAAAAATTACTGCTCGTGGCGACCAAATTAAAATTAGTGGAGACGAAAAACCTGCTTATGATGTACGTAGAATCATAGAAAAAATGGTTCATGTTCTTCAGACCGAAGATCAAATATCAAGGCAATTGGTCATGGATATCATTAATGGAGATAACCCACAAGAATATAGAATAAGCGAAAAAGATTCTTCTAATCCTGTCATCGTATATTCTCGAACGGGTAAGCCAATAAAAGCGAAAACTCAAAACCAAAGAGTTTTGGTAAATAGCTCTATAAATAATGATATTTTATTCGCTATTGGGCCTGCAGGAACAGGAAAAACCTATACTGCCGTTGCCTTGGCGGTTAGAGCCTTAAAGAATAAAATTGTCAAAAAAATCATTTTAACCCGTCCAGCGGTAGAAGCAGGAGAAAGTTTAGGTTTCTTGCCTGGTGATTTGAAAGATAAAGTTGATCCATATTTACGACCTCTTTATGATGCCTTGGAAGATATGATTCCTAGAGAAAAGTTGGCAAAAATGGTCGAAGAAAGGATTATCGAGATTGCTCCTTTAGCTTTTATGAGAGGAAGAACCTTAGATAATGCTTTTATTATTTTGGACGAGGCTCAGAATGCTACTACTTTGCAAATCAAAATGTTTTTGACAAGATTAGGTCCTTCCGCCAAATGTATTATCACGGGTGATTTGTCTCAAATAGATTTACCTCGTAATCAACAATCGGGTCTTGTTCGTTGCTTGGATATTCTAAAAGGCATTAAAGGAATTGGAATTGTAAAGTTATCTGCTGAAGATGTCGTTAGACACCGATTGGTTAAGCAAATAATTCTTGCTTATGACAAATCCGATAATGAAAGAAAAAAGGCGAAACTGGAAAAAGAGGCACAAAAAGAGAAAAAAGAAACTGAAAATAAAGATAAAAACAAAAAATAATGACTTCTAAAGTAACTTATAACGGAGCTTTAAGAACCTCTTGCGTTCATATTCGCTCAAATAATAGTATCATTACTGATGCTCCTGTCGACAACAACGGTAAAGGAGAAGCTTTTTCACCAACCGATTTAGTAGCAACAGCGCTGGCTTCTTGTATGCTAACCATTATGGGAATTAAAGCAGATAGTAAAGGAATCGTTTTAGATGGTACTCGTGCCGAAATCGTAAAAACGATGTCTGCGGCTCCACGAAAGATTAGTGCTATCAAAGTAGATATTCATTTTTCGAAATTTGATTGTAGTGATGAAGATAAAAAGATGTTAGAAAAAGCAGCTTTAGCTTGTCCTGTTGCCAAAAGTTTGCACAGTGACTTGGCTCAAGATGTAACTTTTCATTGGTAAACATCACCTCAATATCTGTATTTTAGCATAAAAAATTAAAGCATTAAAACATGAACATTCTTTCTATTTACAAAAAAGACGCTTCATTTCAAGGTACCATAAAACTAGAAGGTTCGAAAAGTATTTCTAACCGAATTCAAATTATCCGTGCTTTGGCAGCTGAACATTTTGACATCGAAAACTTGTCTGAATCTGATGATGTGGTGGCTATGTTTAATGCTTTGAAAGCTCCCACAGGAACAATTGATGTAGGAGCTGCAGGTACTACTTTTCGTTTTTTGACCGCATATCTTTCTACTTCAGAAGGCGAACAAATATTGACAGGTTCTGCAAGAATGAAAGAAAGACCCATTGGTGTATTGGTTGAAGCCTTAAAAACATTGGGTGCTAATATCGAATATTTAGAAAAAGAGGGCTATCCTCCTTTAAAAATAGGTTCTCCAAATTTAAATGCTACGGCTGAATTGTCGATTGCTTCTGATACCAGTAGCCAATTTATTAGTGCATTGCTATTAATTGCTCCTTCGTTGAAACAAGGACTTAAATTGAATTTGGTTGGAGAAATGGTTTCACGCCCATACATCCAAATGACTTTAAGTTTAATGGCTCATTTCGGCATACAATATACTTGGGAAGGAAACACAATTAGCGTTCCTGCTCAAAAATATGAATCCAAAGACTTTTTTGTAGAGTCGGACTGGTCGGCTGCTTCATATTATTATGGGATTATGGCGTTGGCAGAAAAAGGAAGCGTAATTAAATTGATTGGGTTAGACCAAAACAGTCTTCAAGGAGATGCTGTGGTGACTGAAATGGGTAATAAATTTGGTATTACTTCTGTTTTTGATGCCAATGAAAAATCTGTTACACTTACTAAAAGTAGCGAAGAAAACGCCCCTTTGTTTGAGTGGGATTTTATAGAATGTCCTGACATTGCCCAAACGCTAGCAGTCATGTGTGCTGCTACAGGAACGCAAGGCTTATTCACCGGATTACAGACTTTAAAAATTAAAGAAACAGATAGAGTTGCTGCTATAAAAACAGAATTAAAAAAAGTAGGTGGAAATTTTGTAAAACTACCGCCTCACTTTTCTAAAAATTCAGACCAAGAACACTACATCACTGAAGATAAAGCTTCAGTGAAAGATGTTCCTCGCTTTGCTACTTATCATGACCATAGAATGGCAATGGCTTTTGCTCCGTTGGCTATTCTTGGGAAAATAGAATTTGAAAACCCTTCTGTAGTCAATAAATCTTATACTAAATTTTGGGATGATTTTGAATCCCTTGGGTTTGAGATTGAAAAAGGATAAAAATATGCCTAATTACACTCTAAAAGTAGAGCATAGTTTGTTTTACTATATTTAAAACCTTGTTAAAAATAAGGCTTCATTCCCGTCAATTAGATAAAGATATTAATTGACGGGAGTGTAATTCCCCTCCTCATTATACTTTAATATATATTTTTCTTTTGTCTAAAATCACCGCTACTCCCCAACAAATAAAGGTTATAAACAAGGCAAAAGCTAACGACCCCACATAATCGCCAAGCCAAGACATAAACATATTTTCAGCAATCCAGCTATATAAATTTTGATTGCCTACATTTATCTTCAAAAGAGAAATAGCAATTAGCCCAGAAAGTATATAAATAGCTAATGGATTTTTACCAAATACATCAAAAAAGCGGGTTCCTTTTGTTATCTTCTTAATATCTAATGCATAAACAAACATTGCCAATAATATACAATCTATCCCTGCTGTTAGCAATACGAATGAGCTAGACCAAAGCTTTTTGTTAAAAGGAAAAAACATTTCGAAGCCAAATGCAATGAAAATCAAAACCGCTCCTGCCATCATTAAATGTGAGATTGTTTTAAAGTTTTGTCCTTCTGAACGTAAAAACTTTCCTGCATAAAACCCTGCAATAACATTAACAATCGCAGGCAATGTACTCAACAAACCTTCTGGATCAAAGGGAATTCCCTCCCCTCCGTACATATGAGATTCACCAATCAACCATTTATCTACCAAAATAGTAGCATTACCTTCTAAGGTTAAATCTCCAAAACCTATTAAAATAAAATAATAGCCTAGCAATATCAAAGTACTAATGGCAAAAACACTCTTTGTAGTAAAAAATCGAAGAATAATAGCTGCGAAAAAATAACACAAAGCTATGCGTTGAAGTACCCCAAAAATTCGAGTGTTTTCGATAGGAGATAGTTTTCCATTTTCAAAGAACGGAAACCAATAAAGTAGAAACCCTAGCAGAAAGATAATAAGGGTTCTTTTTGTTATTTTCAGTAAAAACAGTTTCGTAGGTAGCTTATCAAACTTGGGAAGACTGAAACTCATGGCATTTCCAACTATAAATAAAAAAGTAGGAAATACTAAATCTGTTAATGTAAATCCATCCCAATTGGCGTGTAATAATGGTGAGAATGTAGTCGCATAACTACCAGGAGTGTTCACCACTATCATTAGAAAAATGACCATTCCTCTGAAAATATCTAATGAATAGTACCTGTTGTTAGTGATTCCCATGTCTTTATCGTTTTGTGTCAATATTGCACAGCGGTTTCTTTATATTCAGAAACCAAGAATGAAAAAGCTTGGGTAAGACTAAATATTATATAAAACATTTTGCTTAAAAAAACTTTTCACCTCTGTATTCAGAAGTAAAATACTAAAACATTATACATTAATATAAAATTCGATGTATAATGTTCCACAAAAAAAGATACTTATTCTAAATAGCTATATGTTTGGAATATAGGATTCTCGAGCTTGAGAACATGCATATTATAAGCCATACAAAAGTACTTGAAGAAAATACTTTTATATGGCCACCTAAAACCTCTTACTTTTTAATGATTATCAATTCAGAATCAGAATTATTCGTTATATTTTTTTCGATTCCTGAACTACTATCTACACTAATATTTAATGGTATTTTGTACGTATCTAGACCTATACTTGCTACCAAACCTTTTATTCCTATAACAGACGTAGCTCCCTTTGTTATACTTGAATTTTTGAATTTGTGTATGCTATTTTCTTTTCCCAAATACTCCCAATCTTCATTATCTAATCTATATACACCTAATTGTTCAAGTTCATTATCAAAATTCATTTCTATCAAATCCGTTTCTGTCAGACCTATCACTACGTCGCTTTGGGCTGTTACCTGATTTAATTCCCTAATTCTTATTATAAAATATACCTCCGTACTGTCCTGCGTTACTATCGTAGGCTCCACCATAACACGAGGAATAAAGTCAAAACTAGGTAACGATACTCCTCCAAAAACATTATTATCTTTGTCTATAATATCCAATATGCCATCATAATCAACGTCCGTTTTATCATCTAAACGTCCATCCAAGTCAGCATCATGGCTTGAATTGCCATTTTTTACAATATCGTCATCTCCATTCCCTATGATGTTGTTGCTATCATCACTATCCAAGTCTACATAATCCGCTATATTGTCTTTGTCTAAATCTAATACGGTAGTGTCATAGGCACCTCCTTTATTTGTACTACCATCAACACCTAACTGTATTCCATCTCCGTCCAAATCAGATACCGATGTTGTATCTACCAAACCATCTTCGTTCAAATCCACTAAGGACGCTTCAAACAGTCCTCCTTCAAATATATCAGGAACTCCATCGTCATCACTATCTAAATCTACATAATCTTGTGGACCTTCTCCATCACTATTTGGTGGAGTAAGACCTGTCCCCGCTGATGCAGGTATCCCTAAAGTCGTAGCAGTTCTCCCAGGTATTCCATCTGCTATTCCATCTCTATTTTCATCTGTACCTCCTGCTTCTACTACATCAGGAATACCATCATTATCTGAATCTAAATCGAACATATTTACAATCCCATCTCCGTCCGTATCACCACCATTGATGGATTGGCTAGATTCTACACTATTCACTATACCATCATCATCCAAGTCTAAATCTATTGTAAATACTTTTGCCAAACCGACCTCAGTAGTCCCCATTTTACCATATGGAACACCTACCGTAATAACGGTTCCATCTTTACTCAACGATAAAGGTTTGCCATGATAAGCAACTCTATAATCTAAACCATCGGTGAAGACCCCCGTTGAATTATTCTCATCATAAAACAAATTTTCATCATATTTAGTCCATATATTATTCTCAAAACGATACAATTCAGGAAGACCACGGTTCGTTTCTGGAATACCTCTTCCTACAAGCAGAGTTTTTCCATCTCCACTGAGACTAACCATAGTACCAAATGCTCTATTAGTTCTTTCTCCATCAATCTGATTTCCTAATTGTACAAATTTATCATTTTCAAATTTGTATACTCTTACATAACCATCACTTCTTAAGATATTTCGCGGTGCCCCTATTGCAATAATGGTATCCATAGCTGTAGAAGCATATGAGATAGCATCTCCAAATGTTTCCAAAGAGACATTATTAATTACCTCATCTTTCAAATCCCATTTATTAGTATTAGCGTTATATTTAAATAATATCACACTTCCTATTGCCGTTGTACCACTATAATCATAATTACTTATTATTATAACATCTCCATTATCATTTATGTCTAAACCACGTAGACCTCCCCAATTATGGGAGAGACTAGCTGCTTTTAATCTATTTCCTTTTTGTACCCAATCATTTCCATTATATTCATAAATTTTAGCATACTTAAGATCTCCCACTTGATTTGGATTTGCTTGAATAACAACTACGGTACCGTCTGCATTAAGCGCTAAATTATTGCCAAAATAATCATCTATTTTTTCTGCGTTAATCTCATTTCCCATTAACACCCAATCATTATTGATAAATTTATAAATACCGACTTTTGGTGTACTATTACCGAAACCAATAAAAGTTCGTGAAGATACAGCTAATGTATAACCGTCATCGCTTAAATCAAGAGTATAGCCGAAACGTTGTCCTCTTGCCGTTCCTAATAAATCGCTACCTAACTGTTCCCAATCATTTATATCTGGATTAAAACGGTAAACTCTTACAATTCCAGCCCAGCCACCTGCCGAAGTCGTAAACGAAGAGCCTAAGGCCGTAATCATGCCATCTGCACTAGAAGCAACTTCAGTTCCTATTTGAGTTTGATCAGTAGATGAAAGAGGAGCTTTTATTATATTTGTCCCTAGTTGGGTAAGTTGAGCATTCACTTGTTTAGGTGTTGCTAAAATAAAACACACTAAAGAAAATATGAGTAATTTATATTTCATTATATATTTTTAAAATACTACTTTTTAATAATTATCAATTCAGAATCAGAGTTATTCGTTATATTTTTTTCGATTCCTGAACTACTATCTACACTAATATTTAATGGTATTTTGTACGTATCTAGACCTATACTTGCTACCAAACCTTTTATTCCTATAACAGACGTAGCT
>CALAJP010000215.1 GCA_937922815.1 uncultured Saprospiraceae bacterium | reverse complement strand
AATGGATGCAGCTTTTAATGATGTTACCTTAAATATTAAAAATGATGCCGTTACCAATACTAAAATAGCGGACAACGCTATTCAAACTGAAAATATTCTCGATGCTACTATCGCTACTGCCGATATTGCTGACGACGCTATCGATAAAACTAAAATTAATCCAGATGTGGCGGGCACGGGGCTAAAACAAAATACCGATGGTTCTCTTGAAATTGATCCGGCTACTTTTACTGGTGATGGTGATCTAACCTCTACTGACCTTGTTGTTTCTGGTGGAATGGATGCAGCTTTTAATGATGTTACCTTAAACATTAAAGATGATGCCGTTACCAATACTAAAATAGCAGACAACGCTATTCAAACTGAAAACATTCTCGATGCTACTATCACTACTGCCGATATTGCTGACGACGCTATCACTCCTGCAAAAATCAAAGAAGGAACTTCGAATCAAGTCTTAACCACTAATAATTCAGGAGATGTAGTTTGGGCTAATAGTCCTGCTGAAGGAACTTATACCGATGCTACAACGGGCACTAAACATAAAATTGGTGAATATAAAAGTACTTCCACTGCTACTGCTGTTGATATTAACGAAACAGTAACTTCTCTTTCTCAAGATAATTCCAGCGGAGAAATTACTTATACTAATGAGTCCGGTGCTGACTCAACCATTCAAGTAATTAGTGCTGATGATGATAATGAAATTTCAGTCGGTGCTGACGGAGGTGCCTATTACAAAGCACCATTATCAGTATTCCCAACTATTTATTCAACTGGAAAAATTAATGCTGATGGTAGTGAGGCATCGATTTTCAATGCTGAATCATCTAAAATTACAACAAATAATACGAGTGGAGGGAATACTACTGGTGATTATCAGATTACTTTTGATGACGAACTTGATGATAATAATTATATAATTCAACTAACAGTCATTGATAGAAATGGGGTAGGAAATGACGACCCAGATATTTCTTATTATGATCAACAACCTACTGGTTTTAAAGTAAATATAGGAGACAATGATAATGGAGGGAGTGACCGTAGTGACTTTGATGCTGAATTTATGTATACAGTTATACAACTCCCTTCTCTTAATGACAATAGTGCTAGTAGTGGGGTTAATCCATCTGGAACATTATCAAATAGCTTTAGTAATATCAGGCTTATAGATGATGGTTCAAGTAACATATTTAGGTTACAGTTTAATGGACCTAATCCACAGGTAAGTCAAAATTTTGAAATTTTCCTAGATAATGTCCCTTATGAATATACAGCATCAGACTTCTCTTCTACTCAAAATAATTTCAGTGTAAGTGTAAATGATAATGGAAATGGAACTTTTGATTATTTGCTTAGTAGCCAATCTCCAATATCTGGCAATAGTGGCTATGTAGAAATCACAGCCCCCAATCCCCCAGCTAGTAACCAAGGAACAGGAACTAGTTGCAATTGTTTATCATTTTACCTAATTCCTTAAACAAAGATTTATTATGAAGAATTTACTTACACTAGTGTTATATATGCCTATATTTATTTCTATAAATGTTAATGCACAAGTATCTCCCGAACTATTCTTGAATTTAAATAAAGTAACAACTACCGAAAGAACAGCAATCCCTATTGCTGAATTAACAGAAGGTATGATGATATTTAATAGTGATGATGATAATGTCTACTTCTTTAACGGAAATATTTGGATTCCTATTAATGGCATTGGAACTCAAAAAACATCAGATTTTCTTTCCGCAGAATACCCAAATTCTATTTTCTCAGATCCTGGAGGGGCAAATGTAGGCTGTATTAATGTTTCTAATACTGGTGCTGCTAACAATTTCTTGAATGCCTATTATTGGGAAACTTCCGAAACCACAACCCAAAGCTATGATATAATTATTCGGTATTTAGTTCCCAATGATTTTAAAGAGCTTCAAGACGAATGGTTTTCTGTAAAATACTCCGCTGCAGCATCAGCTAAAGTAAACTTAACCATCACGAAAGATGATAACACAAGTATCGTCCCTAGCTCTGACTTAACAGCAACTACTGCTGGAACTTTTGATACTCATGACATAAATAGTACTCCTACAATCAATGCAGGAGACATTCTAATTATTACTTTAAAATTGTCTGCCGTTGAAAATATACCGGCTGCCGTTTCTGATATAGAGTTTAAATATGTAAAGTAACCTGAATCTGTAGAAGAATGAGGTATATTCAATCTAAAACAATCTTTCTAAAAAAAACGTATGATATAGTATCCCTAATAAATAAATTATTTTATCTAATAACATGAAAACATCAGTCATTCCTATATTTTTAGTTTTGCTATCGTTAAATTTGTTAGCTCAAACGTTGCCTACGGATTTTACATCAGCCGAAATAGAAAATATTAATACCAGTAACCTTGCAGCGGCTGGAGACTTGTATCATGATACGGATTTAGACCAATATTATATTGGATTAACAGATGGATCGCTTAAAATAATAGGAGATATTTCTGCCACAGGAACTAACAGCAATAATATCCTTAGGTGGAATAGCTCCACAAGTAAATGGGACACCTCTAGTTTCTATCAACCTAACGCTCTTAATTATACCAAAATCAAAGTAATCACGAAAAAAAAAGCCAGAATTTTAGTCCAAAATGAAGCAAATATAAATACAACTTCTTTTACGGTAACGCCAGTTGCTTTTGAAAAAAACCAAACTAATGCTACTATTATTGGTACTAAAATTACGGATTTGATTGGAGATGTGCGTTTTACTTTTCAACCGAACTTTTTCAGTAGTATTGAACGCTCCAATTTGAATTGTGCTTTTCTTCATAATGGAGATATTATAGAAAGGGTACATGGTTCAAATTATATTCGATCATTTTCTGGTCACAACAGTAGCAGTTCAAAATGGATTTTTGAATATGAAAATGTTACTCCTTTAGATACTTTCGAATTTGTGCTTCAACAAGAAGCAAACAATGGTATCGTACAATTAATATCCACACCTCAAAATAAGTCATTAATATATATAGATCAATTTTTTGAGAATTATGTATATACTGAAATCTCACTAAATAGCGATACTGCTTCAGCCACTGGACCAACTGGAGAAGAAGGAACACAAGGGATACAAGGAATATCAGGGTTACAAGGTCCCCCTTCTAGTACTCCTGCCGATTTTTACCATGCTTCAGGAAATATTATGGCGGACGGAACACCAAATTTTATTGCGGATGCTACAGTATCAAATACGGGAACAGGTCGATACACTATCACTTTTGACAGTCCCCACCCCAATCAAAATAAATACCCCATAATAATAACCATGGAACAAAATGCAGGTGCAGATGATTATGAACCAGTTTATTATAATTTTACCGCAAATGGGTTCCAAGTTGAAATTAGAGAACAAGATGATGGTACTAACGGTGGAAGTTTGAGAAATGCTGGATTTAGTTTTTTTATTCCTTTATAATTATATACAAATGAAAGTTATATTTATTTATTTGTTTTCAATTACATCTTTTTTAGCATTGGCTCAATCTCAGCCAACTGACTTTACAACTGCTGAAATTGATTCGATCAATACAAATAACTTAGCGGCAGAAGGGAACTTATACCACGATTATAATCTGGGTATATACTATATTGGACTAACAGATATGAGCCTAAAAGAAATAGGAAATGTTACTACTCAAGGTTCTAATAACGAGGATGTATTAAGGTGGGATACTTTATCCAATAAATGGAAAGCCACACCTAAAAATTCTAATACTCTTACTCTCACAAAAACCACACTAAATAGTATTAAACGTGCAAGGATTATAGTACAAGAAGAAAGTGAAATTAATGCAGCCACTACTTTCAATATAACACCTAGTAATTTCGTATTCAACCAAACTAATGCCATTATTTCAGGAACTACGATTACAGGTTTAGAAGGAGATGTTCGTATAGAGTTTCAACCAAACTTTAATACAATTGTTGTAGAAAGATCAAATTTCAATTGTGCCTTATTCGTTAACGGGGTTTTAGAAAGTAGAGTTTACGGACATAACTATATTCGTAGATTCGCTGGGCACGAAAGTGCTAGTTCCAATTGGATATTTGAAATAGAGGATGCTAGTCCTTCTGATATATTCCAACTAACTTTGGAAAGAGAAGCAAATTTGGGTTCTGTACAATTAGTTTCTAGTGCTCCCAATAATTCCTATATTTTCATAGAACAATCCGAAGAAGTTGAGGTTATAACAGATATTGCCGCGCCAATAGATTTGAACATAGCCGTAGGTCCTCAAGGCCCTCAAGGAACACAAGGAATCCAAGGCCCTCAAGGTGCTCCAGGAGAAGTTATCAACTCCCCTTTAGAAGTTTACCACGCAGCAGGAAATATTCATTTTTCGGGTGTAGCAAATTATATAGTGGGTGCTAGTGTTTCAAGAACTAACCCAGGTAGATACACCGTAACATTTTCTACTCCTCATCCAAACGGAACTAATTACCCAGTCTTATTTTCGATGGAACAAAACGCAGGCACAGATGATTATGTTCCAGCATACCTAAATGCGACGGCAAACGGGTTTGATGTAGAAATAACAGAGCAAGACAATGGTACTACTGGTGGAGTATTTAGAGATGCTGGATTTAGTTTTTATACGCCATTAGGAGATATCCCTCCTGATGATAATGGAGGTAGTCCAGGCTTACCTACACCATCAGGACCACCTGCTGGTAGCAATATTAATTTTGCTAATTTATCTGATCAAAACTCTACGGCTCCCTTTCAACTACAAATTCAAGGACAAGGAGAAAATATTGTTACACAACAACGGCACGAAGTATTTCTGGATAATGTTCCGTATCAAGTTGATTTAGCGAACTTAAATGTTCAAAGTAATGACATCGCTTATACCACTTCGTTCAATGATAATGGAGATGGAACTTATGATTACATATTCACTAGTACAACTCCAATGAATAATGCATGGCAGTTTATAACAATCCAGTCGTCTCCACCAGTAGGAGGAACAGGAACGGGTTCTAATTGTGGATGCGTTAGTCTGTACTTTATTCCTTAATTAATAACTATTTTTTATCAATTAAGTCATATCAGCTTTTTTGATAAAAGCTTTACTTTTTTCAGCATCATTTTTCGTACATAAACTAATAATAACAAACAGCAGAAAAGAAGTACCTAAACCTATAAGAACTTGGCTAACAGAAGCAATTTCCCAAGCGACAGGCAGCTTAACACCTAATGCTACTAATAAATTGTAAGTCGAGAAAAGCAATCCAAAAACCATAGACACAGTAGCAGCAATAGAAGTGCCTCTAGCCCATACAAATCCTAAAACCAAAGGAATAAAAGCTCCTGTTGTCAAATAATCCGAGCCAATCCACGAAATTGTCAAAACAGAATCAATTTTCAATGCTATTATTAAAGACACCAAACCAATTAAAAGCGTAGCAAGTCTAGCTACTTTAACTTGATCCGATGGTTTAGCGTCTCGTTTGATGTATTTTTGATAAATATCTACCGTCAATGACAAGGCTCCTGTATTCATCATCGAATCCATTGTGGACATAATCGCTGAACATAATCCTACAAAAATAATAGAACTTAATATAGGGTTTTCTAAATTTTTAACCATATCAGGCACAATACCTCCTTCGGGAATGCTATCATAGAAAGTAGAACTATATACCCCTATATAAGTCACCATCAAATAAAGAGGAATAAAAGCGACAAAACTAAACATCATCATCTTTCGAGCATCAATAGATGTTTTTGCTGCCGAAATTCTTTGCCATACATTCGCTTGTATCATCCATGATGTTCCAAAAGTTATGACATACGCCATATTATTAGATACATTATGAAAAAAGGACGTATATCCAATTTTATTATTTTGCAAGACTAATTCCTCTACTGCATCTAAACCTCCAGAATATTCATGAGCAAGGTAAAATAAAAATACACTTGTAAATAAAAAGAAAACAAATTGTAACAAGTCTGTTAGCACTACGCCTTTGAACCCACCAAATAATGAATAAGTAAGTACAATCAACAAACCCACAATAGCCCCCGTTTCATAACTAACTTCAAAAAATGACTGAAAGAACCGAGCCACTACGATTATCTGAACTGCTGAACCTATCACCATAAAAATAATGATAAAAATGGTCAGTAATATAGACACATTCGCATTATACCGTTGCTCTAATATTTGTGGTTGAGATATGGTTGCTACATTCCGAATTCCCTTTGCGAATACGAACATCAAGAGTGTAGAGAGCAAAACAGGTACTCCATAAATCCAGAACGAATTAAGTCCGTTTTTAAAAGCATGGTCTACTAAATCGATTGCGGACCCGCCTCCCCACCACGAAGCAATAAAAGTTATCGCTAATAACCACGCAGGTAGTTTACGTGAAGCCAGAAAATAGTCCTCACTACTTTCGTTTTTTCTATTTCGTATCCCAATTACTATTATGGCAATAACATATAAAGCTAATAAGCCTAAGGTCAATTTCGTATTCATAATTTCGTAATTGATTATACTTTCCAAAATTCAAACTAAGAACTAAAAAATAGTCTTACTATAAGAATTATTCTAAACTTAATATCTATTCAAGATTAAAGGTAAAATAGTTTTGTGGAAAACAGGAATAACAGACCGCTATTAAAAATAAATTGAATTTATAAATACGAATTGGTATAGTTATGCTCACCTTTTTAGTCAAAAAGCGTTCTTTACGAATAAAGAACATTTCACTTTTGGCTTCTTTCGTTATTCCTAATAATATAAGTATATTGACTAATATATCTATATTAAAAACATCCTTATGAAAAAGATATTTTATCTATTTTTTAGCTTCATTTTTATTCAATGTTACACTGCACAATATAAAACAGATTTTATATCAACTCCTTTCAAGTTAGATTTTAGCCAAGGGACTTGGATGATTAACGAAATTCAATGCACGGGTTGTTCGAAAGACAATCTTCATCACATAGCATATAAAGGTTTTCTGAAAAAATTAGATTCAAGACTAAAAGGAGTTCATGAGGTTGACCCAAGTTTACTTTTTGCCATTCCACTGGATAAAGACCCACTCCCTCTTCAAATTATTCAAAAAGAATCTGATTACGATTATTTAATCAATATTTCGCAGGTAGAAACTAAGGATGAAATTAATTCTATAGAATTGTTAGGAGGTCAAGAAGGTTTAAACAACAACGCAGCAGTAATTTTAGAAATCTATGATTTAAAAACGCTCGAAAAAATATACTATCGTAAAGTTTCGGGAACAATGGAAAGTGAAGAACATGACGAAGATTTTAGATTAGCGAAAGGAGCTAATGCTATCGCTGCTAAATGCCTAACTAACATCATGAAAAAGGTACTGGAATAAATCTGCTTCTTCATTACGAAATATCATTATGATATAATTTTTCGGTCAATTCAGACCAACCCGACATCTTTTGTTGAAAAGAACGATACGAATCATGCACTTTTTTAGCTAATGCGTTATCACTCACCAATTCTTCCATTGTTTCATCTGTTGCTTCACGTAATCGATTCAATACTTCTTTTGGAAATTGTTTCAATTCAGCTTTAGACTCTGTTAGAATTTTATTTAAATAATCCATATTCTTAGCCTCGAACTCAGATAGTGTCCATAAATTCAATCGGTAACATGCCGTTTCTACAATAGCTTTTATATCCGCGGGTAAGGCATTAAAAGTAGTTGCATTCATCATCACTTCTAAATTTGGTCCAGGTTCATGCCATCCTGGTGAATAATAATATTTAGCTATTTTATGAAAACCCATTTTATAATCGTGATATGGCCCTATCCATTCTGTAGCGTCAATAACTCCCGTTTCTAAGTTCGTATAAATTTCACTCCCCGATGAAAGAACGGGCGTACCACCCAGTTTGGCTAAAACCTTTCCTCCAAAACCAGGAATCCGCATTTTCAAGCCTTTCAAATCTTCAACAGATAGGATTTCTTTATTAAACCATCCTCCCATCTGTACGCCAGTATTTCCTGCAGGAAAAGGAATAATTCCAAATTTAGCATAAACTTCTTTCCACAACTCCAAACCACCTCCACAGTATAACCAAGCATTCATTTGTTGAGCATTCATCCCAAAGGGTATGGTTGCAAAAAAAGGTATAGCGGGATGTTTTCCCGTCCAATAATATGGCACACCAACCCCCATTTCAACAGTACCGTTCATAACTTCATCAAAAACAGAAAGTGCAGGTACTAACTCTCCTCCTCCAAAAACTTTTAAGGCAATGCGTCCTCCAGATAATTCTTTTAACCATTTTGCTAACAAATTAGCCCCCTCTCCTAAAACCGGGAAATTAGGTGGCCAAGTCGTAATGCATTTCCAACGATAAATAGGTTCTATTAAAGCGTTAGATTGGTTATCATTATGCTCTACAGATTTTGAGCAAGATGCTACCCCTGCCAAACCTAAAAGCGAATGCTGAATAAATGAGGAACGTTTCATTAGCTATTTTTTAATTTATTGATTTACTGTTCTAAAAGGATTTTTCAACCTACGTTTATATTCCGAAGGTGTAATTTTAGTGTATTTTTTAAATACTCTTTCAAAGGTACTTAAACTCGAAAAACCACATTCAAAAGCAATATTTTTTATAGGTTTGTCACTGATATTCAATGCTTGACAAGCATAAGAAACCCGAACTTTATTTAAATAAAATAAGAAATTAACTCCCGAAAACTTTCTAAACCACCGACTAAATGAATGAGGTTCCATGCTGCAAAACTTTGCAATATCAACCAAACTAACACTCTGATGATGCCTTTCATGGATAAAATTAAATGCTCGTTGAAGGCGAATATCGGTATCCTTAAATTGAGATACGTTGTATTGCGCTTTTGATAAAACTTTGTAAGGCACTTGCTTGAGGTGATTGACTAATTTAAACAACATCAACAAAGCATCAAATTTGTTTTCATCATAAACCTTCATTAATAAATCTACCGTTTGAGGTTTTATATTAGTAAATAATAGCCCTCTTTTAGCTATTTCAAAAAAAGGTTTCAAATGTTCAAATTCTACGAAACCCGCAAATAAATCAGGCTTAAATTTAATCACATACAGATTTGAAGTCGGAGCATCGGACTGCATAGAAGAAACATAGTCATGTGGCAAGTATGAACCAATCATAACAAGTTCATTGGCCTGAAATGGTCCAATATAATCACCAATATATCTCATCCCATGCCCTTGGGCAGTAAACGTTAATTCAATCTCGGGATGGTAGTTCCAATAGTTCGTAAAACATTCTCTTTCTAAATGGATTCTTTCAAACGAAAGCCCATCCTCTTTGTGCTTTGTAAACTCTCTAAATGGTCTAGAAGTATTCTTTTTACTCAAAATATGGCTGTTAAATGAATAATAGGTTAAAAATTGAGAATTTCGTGGTAAAAAACAAATATTTTAAAATTAAATTATGTTTTTTCTTTGCAATAGAGAATTTTATATCTAACATCTATAAGATTTATATGAATTATTAGGATTTAAGTCTTCTCACTTTTCAATACTAAACTGGAGAAGACTTATTTCACTTTTAACCATATATCCCGGCAAATAAAACTACTAATAAACAATAAGCCCAATACCGTTTAGATTTCTGTGCTAAGACAAACTGAATTAGAAGGTAATAATCACTCAAATATATTTTTTTTTAAAACTATGTAACTAATTTACTTATGAAACGAAAACTCAAAAAAAACGCACAAATGCTCTTTACTGCTTTGTTGTGTTTGATTAGTTTCAGTCTTACTGCCCAAAGAACGATAACTGGTGTAGTTACTGATAACGAAACAGGCGAAGAATTAATAGGTGCAAACATTCTTCTCGTAGGAACGAATGTCGGAACTATTTCAGACTACGACGGCTCCTATTCATTAGAAATTCCCGATGGAACTGAAAACCCACAATTAGAATTAAGCTATGTGGGCTACGAAACACAAGTTATTAATGTTGGTGCTTCCAATATTCTTGACATCAAATTGGGTAGTGGAGAATTACTCGATGAGGTTGTAATTGTAGGATACGGAACAGTACGAAAAGGAGATAAAACGGGTGCTATCACTGCGGTAAGTAGTGATGATTTTAACGGTGGCGCCATTTCTTCTCCCGAACAATTAATTACGGGTAAAGTAGCAGGGGTTCAAATTACTCCTTCTAGCGGTGCTCCTGGTGGACAATCTAGTATCCGAATCAGAGGTGGTACTTCATTAAATGCAAGTAATGACCCTCTTTTTGTAGTAGATGGAGTTCCTTTGGATAATTCAGCTTTTAACCCTACTGGTTTTTCTCAAGGCTCGAACCCCTTGAACTTTATTGCTCCTGAAGACATTGAAAGCTTTACGGTATTGAAAGATGCTTCTGCTACCGCGATTTACGGTTCTAGAGGTGCTAACGGTGTTATTATCATCACAACAAAAAAAGGTAGCAAAGGAGAAAATGGAAAAATAACTTATAACGGATATTTCAAAACTTCTCAATTAGCATCTGACCCTTTAAATTTAACAGCTAGTCAGTTTAGGTCTGTAGTTACCAACCAAAACCCTAGTTCTATTTCTGCTTTAGGAAATGCTAATACCAATTGGTTTGATGAAGTAACAAGAACGGGTGTTGGTCAGAATCATAACCTTGGTTATTCTAACGGTAACGAAAACTCAAGTATTCGTCTTTCTGTTGGTTATTTAGATTTAGAAGGAATTTTATTAGGGTCAAAGACTACTCGTACTAGTTATAACCTAAATCTTTCTCAAAATTTCTTTGACAAAAGATTAAAAATTAATTCAAGTATCAAAGGTGCTTATACAACAGACGATTTTGCGCCAGATGTAGTGGGAAATACATGGTCTTTTGACCCCACACAAGCAATTTTGAATCCCGATGACGATACTTATGCTGGCTATTTTGAATACAACAATAGTTTAGCACCAAGAAACCCAGTTTCAACGATTAATCAAATTGATGAGACAGGAACAGGTTCAAGAAACATTGGAAATATTGACTTTACTTATAGTTTTAATAATTCTATACCTGGTTTATCTACCAAATTATTATTAGGTTTTGATTTGAATCAAGGGGAAAGAAAAAGATATTCTCCAACTACCTATACAAGTACGGCTAGAGGTGCTGCCTTTGACGGTGAAGCAAGAATCGAAAACTTCAAACGTTTAAGTAAATTGATGGAAGCTACGGCAACGTATCAAAAAACGTTTGGCGGCAAACATGATATTAATTTATTAGCAGGTTATTCTTACCAAGATTGGAACAGTGAATTCCCTTCTTTAATTGCAAGAGATTTTAGTAGTGATATTTTCGGCATCAATAGTTTGACACAAGCAGAAGAATACATAGCAAATAATTCGACTTTAGAAAATAGATTAATTTCATTTTTTGGTAGAGCCAATTACCAATTTGATAACAAATATTTAGTTACCGCTACCCTACGTCGTGATGGATCTACTCGTTTCGGCCCTGACAACAGATGGGGACTTTTCCCTTCATTCGCTATCGGGTGGAGAGTTTTACAAGAAGACTTTGCAGCTAACCTAAGTGATGTTTTTTCTGAGTTAAAATTAAGAGCAGGTTACGGTGTGGTAGGTAGTCAAGAGATTGGAGATTACAGATATTTAGCAACTTATAGTCTTTCTGACCAAATGAGTTCATTCCCTTTTAATGGTCAAAATGATTTTACTACTGTAGCTAGAGCAGATGCTTATGACCCAGGTCTAAAATGGGAAGAAACTTCTTCATACAATATCGGTTTAGATTATGGATTTTTGAATGGAAGAATTTCTGGTAATATAGAATATTACTACAAAAAAACGGAAGACTTGTTATTAGAAGTTGATATTCCTTCAGGAACAAACCTTTCGGATAGAGTATTAACAAATGTTGGAAGTATTGAAAACTCAGGAGTTGAATTTACCGTAAATGCAGTTCCTTTTGATAAAAAAGATTTTTCTTGGAATATTGGCGTTAACGCAGCATTCAACAATAATAAAGTATTAGCTATTGACGCTATCGAAGGTACAAGCACTATTGCAAGAGGTGGTGTTGGGTTCGATAATGTTCAAGCATTATCAGTAGGGCAACCTGTTGATGCATACTTACTTTATGAGCACAAAAGAAATGCTGATGGATCTGTTGTAAGCGAACTTGGTTCTGACGATACAGCTAATGATTTGGCTATGTTTGTTGACCAAAACGGAGACGGCATCATTAATCAAGACGATAAGGTATTTTCAGAAAACCCTGCACCTGACGTTATTTTGGGATTATCCACGAATGTAAGATACAAAAACTTAGATTTATCAATGACCGTTCGTAGTAATGTAGGAAACTATGTTTATAATAATAATGCTGCATCGGGCGGGTACTACGACTTAATAACTGCAAGAAATGGTTTTATTAACAACCTTCATCAATCAGTATTGGAAACTAACTTCCAAAACAGACAGACGCTTTCTGATTATTATTTAGAAGACGGATCTTTTGTCAAAATTGACAATATCTCATTAGGCTATAATGTTACTCAAATCAAAAACTTCAATGCTCGAATTTATGTAACAGCAGAGAATCCATTAGTATTAACTAAATATTCTGGTTTAGACCCAGAAGTTGAAAACTCTAACAACAGAAGAGGAATTGATGATAACCCTTATCCAAGGTCAAGAACCTTTGTATTAGGACTAAACCTTACGTTTTAAATCTTAAAAAAAAAGAAATGAAATATATATTCAAATATAAAATAGTTTTGGTTTTCTGTGCAATATTCTATGCATCATGTACAGACTTAGATGTTGAACCACAAAATTCAACTACTGCCAATGTTTTCTTAAATGATATTGATGCTTATCGCTCATTCGCTGCAAAAATATATGCAGGTTTAGCACTTACAGGGCAAAATGGCCCTACAGGAAACGGAGACTTGAAATCTATCGATGAGGGTTTTTCTGAATACTTCCGTCAATATTGGCAATTACAACAAATCCCTACTGACGAAACTATTATTGCTTGGGGTGATGATGGGTTACCACAGCTAATCACTCAATCATGGGGTGCTCAGAATCGTTTTATTAGAACCGCTTTTGCTAGAATTTATTTTCAAGTAAGTCAAGCTAATGAGTTTATTAGAGAATCGAGTGCTGATGCTTTGGCTACTAAAAGTTTTACTGCCGACGAAGTTTCTGAAATCAACCAGATGAGAGGAGAAGTTCGTTTTTTGAGAGCATTAAGTTATTCTCATGCAATTGACTTATACGGAGATGTACCCTTTTATACGGAGACATCAACATTAAACGAGTTACCAACACAAAGTTCTAGAAAAGATGTTTTCAACTTTATCGTATCTGAATTAAATGAAGTAAAATCTTCTCTACCAGAGGCAAAAACTAATGTTTATGGTCGTGTTGACAAAGCATCAGTTAATGCATTATTGGCAAGACTTTATCTAAATGCAGAAGTTTATGCTGGCGAAGCTAAATATACTGAGTGTATTAGTGCTTGTAATGAAATTATTAACACAGCAGCGTACTCACTAACTGAAGAATATGATAATTTATTCTTAGCAGATAACCATACTTCTTCTGAAATTATTTTTGCGATTCCTTACGATGGTGAATCTACACAATCTTTTGGAGGGATGACCTATTTAATTAACTCTTCATATAGCGGAAGTTTTCCAGATAAAGAAACCGTTTTAGGTACTGGAGGAGGATGGAACGGAAATCGTTCTACACCTAACTTAGTAGATCAATTCCCTTTGAATGATAACAGAGGTATGTTTTACGATGTTGATAAAACCAAAGAGAATATAGAGATTGGTAATTTCGACAACGGTTACACTGTAATGAAATATAAAAATGTAACGAGTGAAGGTGAGTTAGGCAAAAACAACTTGCACCCAGATACCGATTTTCCTTATTTCCGTTTAGCAGACGTTTATTTAATGTATGCAGAATCTGTAATGCAAGGTGGAACGGGTGGAGATATGGCAACTGCGGTTGGGTATATCAACGAATTAAGAGAACGTGCTTATGGGGATGCTTCTGGAAACATTACGGCTTCTGATATTACTGAAGATTTTATATTAGCTGAGCGTTCAAGAGAATTATACTGGGAAGGCGTTAGGAGAACAGATTTAATCCGTTTTGGTCAATTTTCTAACCAAGGGACTTGGTCTTGGAAAGGTGGAGTTTTAGAAGGTGCAACTACTGATGCATTTAGAGACTTATACCCTATTCCTGCTATTGAACTAAGTACAAACCCGAATTTGACGCAAAACACAGGTTATTAATTCAACTTCAAAAACAATTAAAATGAAAAATTTATTTAAATATATACTTGCAAGTTGTTTGATGGTATTTGCCCTACAATCTTGTCAAGACGAAGTAGATGTTGATGGAATCGTCAACAACTATGGTCCTTCAATATTGGCATCTTACCCATTTGATGGACAACCTATTCCTAAAGGAGATACTACTGATTTTTATGTGGTATTGGCTGAGGTTCAAGAATCTCCATTAAATTCTGCTACCTTATCCGTAAAAGACAGCACAGGTTCTGTAATTGCGATGGCTACAGCATCTATCTCAGGAACTGTTGATACCGCTTGGTTAGCATTTAGTTCCTTTGAAACAGATTCGTTAGCATTAGGAAACTATACTTTAGAAGTAGAGGCTTCTGACAATCAAGGAAATGCTGCTTCGCACGTCATTAATTGGAGTGTTGGTGGAGCATTAAGCATAAGAAGTATTGGAATATTGGGTAATGCCATTAATGGTTGGGACGAAGATGTAAACTTAGACTACAACCCTGAAACAGGTTTATATTTCTTAAATGATTATGAAGTTTCTGATGGTGAAGCTAAATTCAGAGAAGATGACGATTGGGCTACGAACTGGGGGGATGCCGCTTTCCCTTCAGGAACAGCAACACAGGACGGTTCTAATATTTTGGTTAACGCAGGTACTTATAATATCTCTTTCGACCCAGAAACAGGAGCTTATAGTTTTGAAAGAGCATTTAGTTTTACTCAAAATGTCGAAGAACTTTATTTAATTGGAGATTTCAACTTTAGAGACTCTGTACGTTCTGACTATCAATTCACCCTAACAGAAAGTAATACTTGGCAATTAACTGAGGTATTATTACCTGCCGATGCAAAATTCAAATT
>CALAJP010000214.1 GCA_937922815.1 uncultured Saprospiraceae bacterium | reverse complement strand
CGATACCCGAATTGATAGAGTGGCACAAATTAGAAATCAAGTTCAAAATTTCCCTAAAGTAGTTAATTTTCTAAACGGACAAAAGGCCTGTATTTTTGGAAGTACCTGGGAAAGTGACGAGAAAGTAATCGAAAATTTCATTAAAAACACTGATAATAAATGCATCATTGCTCCTCACGATATTCAATCCTCCAGAATAAAATCATTGCAAACTAGATTCCCAACAGCTAAATTATATTCCGACAATTTAGAACCATCTGATAGAATTGTAATTATTAACAATATCGGAATCTTAAAATCGTTGTATCAATATGGAAAGTTCGCTTATATAGGCGGTGGTTTCGAAAGTAGTATTCACAATATTTTAGAACCTGCTACCTTTGGAATACCTGTTATATTTGGAACGAAACACCATAAATTTAAGGAAGCATCAGATTTAATAAAACGAAAAGGTGGTTTTTCTATCGAAGATGCACCATCTTTTGAAAGAGTCGTCAAAAAAATCAATCAACAACCAGAACTCGGAAAAAATGCAGGTGATTTCATTAAAGAAAATGAAGGAGCAACTGAGAAAATTATGGAGTGGATGAAGGGGAATTAAGAATCTTCAAAAAAACCTTAAAATTTCAAGGCAAAAAACTTGTCATAAACAGACAATATCCTTATATTACTTCAAACGAAAATATTGAATGCAACTTTATGACCTAAAAAAGTTCTTTTGTAGAAGCGACTATAAGAAAAGCAATTTTAGTTGAAATGCCATCAACATCGGAAAGTTGGAATTTTGATTGGCAGGAAATTTTTAAGAGGGAAAACACCCAAACATACGTATTAACTTTAAATTCTGAACCAACCTCAATTCAAGGAATATTACATTTAAAGGTACAAGCACAAATGTTAATTATGGATTTGATTGAATTAGCACCACATAACATTGGTAGAAAAAATAAAAAATACAATCGAGTAGCTGGATGCTTAATAGCTTTTGCGTGTAGAGAGGCATTTAAATTAGAAGGGAATTATAAAGGTTTTCTCACTTTTGAGTCTAAAACAAAATTGATTGACTGGTACATTAAAAATTATAATGCAAAAATAGCAATAGGGCAAAAAATGTGCATAGAACCAATGGATGGGAAAGAACTTATTAATGCATATTTAAATTAAAATACTATGTCCAAAAATCGAAATATAGAACTTGAGAATGGAGTATTAACAACACAAATGAATGCTAATACTAATGAGTTCAAGGAGTTTCAAGAATTATTGAAAGAAAAATCTGAATCTTTTAGTTTAAAACAAAAAAATGAAATAGAATTATTTTCCCTTCAAATAAAAATTGAAGATTACTTGAATTTTCATGAAGATGAAAATAATATAACTCCTGTTGGCGAATTTTTAAGGATGTACATCAACAAACTAAATTTAAAACAAAATAAGCTCGCTAAATATATTGGTTTAAACCCTACCAATTTCAACAAAATCTTGTCTGGGAATAGAAAAGTTAATTTCGAAATATCATATATGCTCAGTCAAATTTTTAATTTAGACCCTAAAACTTGGATTCTGATTCAAGTGAAAAATGAATACTTAGCATTAAAAAAGAACAAAGAAAAATATTTTCAACAGTTTAATTTAGATGACTTAATTCGTGCTTGAGTCTAGATTTCAACATTAATCGAAAGAGATAATATTTTCATAAAATATGAGTACTGAGAATAAGGAACTGAATTTAGATACTGAGTATCGTTTAGATTCTCACTATACTTCTGAAGTTGAAATGGAAAATGACTCAAATTTGTTACAAAAAGCACGAAATGAAAGGATAAAACTATCTAAAAATCAAACCATTTGAGCAAAACTGATGCAATTAAAACTAAAAATGGGAACCACAGTTAGAAAAAAACATAATTATTAGCGAACTCCTCAGTAAATATGAAGCAAAAGATAGATCTAAGTTCGATTGAAAACAAAATCCCCGAGGTTGCCTTCGAGTTATTTCGATATTGGACTAAAGCTTATGGCATTGACAAAAAAATTGAAATAAAATCTGAACAAGTTTTAGTTTCAGACTTAAAAGAAACCATAAAAAGTGCCCTTGAAAGTCTTAATAAAAAAGAGGATTTATCTGAAAAACCAAAAAATTGGGACGTCGGCTATATTATTGGTTTCATTAACGGAAATTTAGGAAAGCACTGGCGTCATGAGTATATTACCAAGAACAGCAAGGATTATAAATTATTTTTAGGTTTAAAGGCTATCAATCTTTATTTGAAAAATGATGATTTAACTACAATAAAAATCAATAAATTTTATGATATTTTGCTCAATGAAGACTCGAATCTTAACAACCTCGAATCAGAAATTCAATACACCGATTTAGATTTCGATAAATTTGAAATCACCGAAAAAAATAAGAGCGGTAGGGTGTTGACAGTGCTTAACAATTTAATTATGGAATATGTAAAAAACCTATCTGAATTAGATAATAAGGTTTCGCTTCCCGTAGATGATAATTTCTCCAAATCAGAAATCAAACAATTAATACTTGATAATCCTCCCTACAGAAATATTTGTAAATGACCTAGATTAAAAGATTCTAAAAAAAAGAGGTACTTAGGGATATTCAGAAGTAATGGCAAACAAGTATCTCTACACAATGTGTGCAAGTTAAAAAATAGAATGTAAACGAATAAAATTATGCAGCTAGAGCAGTGGTTTGATCCATTCTTCTTCCAATATTCAAAGCATTTGAGGTGTGGATTCCTATAAAAATCCATAAAATTTCAGTCTCTTTAGTTCTCGCTTTAA
>CALAJP010000213.1 GCA_937922815.1 uncultured Saprospiraceae bacterium | reverse complement strand
AGCTAAAAAACGTGATGGATAAACCATTCACAAATCGGGCATAAGTACCTTTCGTACTTACACCCTGATTTGTAAACAGCTTACCCACACTTTGACAGGCACAGCCGAGTTTCAAAAGTTTTAATAATAAGATTTAATTGGATTTAGCACGAAAGGAGGCTCACAGAGCCTCGGAGAACCATATTAGCGGACTTTATGCGGACGGCTGGTGTAATTCTGCGGAATAAGGCTAAAGTCGTAAAACAGGCGTTTTTTCGCCCTTGCAGACCTATTCTTTTTCTTTGATGCTTACGCAATTTGTTAGGTTGCATTCTCCAACCTGATAACGCTCGTCGAAAGTGACAAAATAGCCATCGTCAGTTTTTACTGTAGTAGCTCCAAACGCATATTTTTCGCCTAATTCTGAATATTCATCAACTGCTTTTTGATACCTATCTGTTAATTGATGAATTAGAGTTTTTTGCTTATCTAATTGACTATTTTGATAATGAAAAAAAAACATCATTGCTATAAATGCACATACAGATACACCCATAATCCAATAGGTTCTATTGTTAGTTAATCGAGTGTCATATTTTTCAATTTCTTCAATCTTGCGTTCTTTATAATCGTAGAAATCGTCTTT
This sequence comes from uncultured Saprospiraceae bacterium, assembly GCA_937922815.1. Taxonomy (GTDB): domain Bacteria; phylum Bacteroidota; class Bacteroidia; order Chitinophagales; family Saprospiraceae; genus CALAJP01. The sequence continues at coordinate 1,927 of CALAJP010000213.1, read as the reverse complement.
TTCTTTTTTGATGATTTTGATTGATTCTTCTGCTTGATTTTTTAAGTTATTAACGATAGTTCCAACATTTTTTTTAAAACTATTATTCTCCTCATGTAAAGCAATAACAATGCTTTCGAGCCTTTCTATTTGTTCTTCATTCATCGGCTTAGTCCATCTTCTTTATTAAATTTAATTGAATGTTTAATGGTTCTTTCTTTCTTAATTTCTTCTTGCTTAATCTGCTTACGCTCTTTCATTTTCTCGATTGCAGAAACGCCACTTTCTTTACTTCTTTGCTTGATTTTCTCTATTGCACTTAAACCTTTATCGATCGTTTTTTCAACGCCCTTTTTAAGTTCTTGCACTTTCTTTGTGATTTCAATAAAAGCAAGATTTAGCTTTTTTATTTCTCGGTTGTAGTCGCCTTTTTCGGTCTTTATTCCTCGCTTTTCCATAGCGTGTGCTTGTGGTCCAAGATGTTTTGTAGGTGCAATTTCTAAGCCTTGTCGTTCATAACTTCGGTGGTCAATTTTTTGGTCAATTTTCAATTCTTCAAGTTTTCTATTAACTTCGACCGCCCAAGATTCTCGCCAAGTTTCTATATTTTCTTTTTTGTTCCAATCTCGGTTCTTTTTTCCAAAACCTCCCTGGTCAATATGACGCATAGTTAGCATGATATGTGCATGAGGGTTTTCACTTTTCATGTCGTGCATTGCGACATCGGCAATCATGCCGTTTTGTTTGAAGTTTTTTTCAATGTAATTAATCAAAACTTCTTTGCTTTGCGCTTGAGTAAGTTCGACAGGTAAAGCCACGTTAAGCTCACGGCTTAACTGTGCATCTTTACGCTTTTCGATTTGCTCGACATTGTTCCACAATTGTTTTCTATCATGTGCCCAATCAGGCGCATTTTGTGGGGCAATGATGAAGCTATCATCTACACCTTTTTTGCGGGTGTAGTCGTGCTTCTCCCCTGTTCGCATATCTTCAATTTCAATTGCATGACGATATGCAGCAGCAGCCGTGGAAGAACGTCCACTTGAACGGCTGATTATTTGAAACGATGCATGATAAATAGCCATTGTTGAAAATCTCTTTGGTAAGCCTGTTGGCTAGGGTATAACCCTATTGAAACCGCACACGTTGGTACAACGTATAAGTGCGCCATTCATTCTATTGAATTCATGGTAACACATCAAAAATTGAAAATCAAAATGTGCTAAAATGAGCATAAGTTATTCAGTGTTCTGAAGTAAAACTGTGGCACTGAAAAAATTAATTGAAGAGATAGGAAAATAAATATAATGAATATTGATAAATTAATCGAACAACGAAATAAATTAAACGCACGCATTCAAAAAGAAAAAGCGAAAGAAGGAATCAAAAAAAGGAAACTTGATACTAGAGCTAAAATATTGGCTGGCTCTGTCGCCTTGAGATTGATTAATCAAGGCGACAATGAATTGCTAAAAAGAATTGAGCAAGGTCTAAATGAAAAAGATAGAGAACGATTTATTTACTGTTTAAAAAACAGATAATAATCATATTCCGTATATATGTAATGGAGATTTTTTGTCTCTAATATCTTTTAATTTATTGTAGCATTTAATCTCTATACACCTTCTGTCAGCATCATTATTAAAATCACAGTATTGATAAATCGCTACGAAATTATATTTGCTAAGTGCTTTTAGTAAATAGTTCATATATTCCCTATCAAATAATCTATGATCTTCGTAACAACTAACCTGTGTAATCATGTTTAATAATTGAGATAATGAAGTTAAATCTTTTGATGTTTTTATGTTTTTGGGTCGAATAATATAATGTTCATCTTCAAAATTTATTTGCATTTTTACACCTCTTCATCAGGCTTGTTGTTTAGAAAATCAATTGTTTTGTTATCTCTTGCAGTATCTTCTTTTATAGCGACTAATTCTGAATC
>CALAJP010000212.1 GCA_937922815.1 uncultured Saprospiraceae bacterium | reverse complement strand
ATAGCAAAAAACAGCGCTACTGCTAGCATAGTGCTAGTAGCAACAAAGAGGATAAAGTAAAGCTATTCTACAACGGGTATAATACAATTTTAGAGATTGATGATATTGGTTTTTTAAATTAAATTGTACTGTCCACTAGCTAGAAGCTAGCGGGAACGGGGTATTATAACTTATCAGAAAAAAAATTACCCAAACCAGTAGAAAATAATAAAATTAAATAATGAGGTTTTTCTTAACAATATTTTTTAGTGTTCTGTGTTCGTGTAAGCCAAAATATAAATTATCGGAAGAACAAATAGCATCTTTAACTATTCCAATGATAAGGGATACGTTAAGGAATAAAAAAAGAATTAGTAATAAAACCAAAAAAGAGCTGTACCATAGATGGTTTTTTCTAAATAATGAAATTCAAACTAAAGAACAAACAAATGAAGTCGACGATAGTACTTATAAACTGATGGAATCATGTCGAGATAAATGGGAGTACTCTGTTTTAAATAAAGAAATTAATAATTTAAAAGTAATATTGTTTGAACAAAGCTTTTCTTACGATTTAGTAAATTTCCCTGCTTTTTTAATAGTAGAGGATGAGTACAAAAGAAAACTTGGAATAGTTGATTCTTCTTTTAAAGGTGAAATTAAAAGGGGTAGCTTAATAAAAATAGAACCCTTGAAAGTTAACCCTTCAAATATAAATAATTTATTAAAGCCATCTTTTTCGTTTGTAATAGTTACTACGGGCAAAAGAATATAGAATAATACAAATAAACCTAAAAAAAGCCTTAAAAACCCCATTTTTAAAGGGGTTAAGATGCTTAAGCTTTACAAATCCTCAATAATAGAATATAGATTAATACGGGTTAATTACCTTTTTAATACCGTTGTTAATACATAACAATTAAAAAAAATGTAAAATTTAAATAGCTTTATAGTATATTAAAAGCATGTAATACAGTTAATGAGGTGGATTATCGTAATATTTACTGAGTGTATCATACTCAATTGTTAAATTGTCATACAAATCCTCGGTAATTTGATCTAAACAGATTTTTGCTATTTTATATATTTCATCTATAAAAGACAGCGAAGTTTTGCCTTCTTTTAAAAAAGAATAATGTTTTTCCTTAAATAATTCAAAATTCAATGATTTTGATGTTCTATGATACTTGTATAATCTAGGAATTCTATTTTTTTCTTTACAAAATTCTAAAATATTCATTTTTGTAATTTCAATCTTATCAAGGAGTAACTGTAAATAAGCTTGGTCTTGATAAATTTCACTTCCAAAATCTAGCTTACTAACATCCAAAACATCCTTTACAGGTACATTATTATTGTTTTTTAAAGGTACATTTAAATTGTTTTTTTTGTTTTCTTCAATTTCTTCATGAATCAAAGAGTCTAAGCTCACTTTAAAATAATCAGCAAGTTTCAACAAAACATCTAAAGGAGGTGTAGCTTTGCCTATTTCATAAGAGCTAATGATACTAGTCTTTTTGTTTAAAATACTTGCTAATTCTTTTTGACTTAGATTGTTTTTTTTTCTTAAATAAGAAATATTTCCAACTATATTAATCTGTTTTTCCATTTTAATTGTTTAATAACAATATAATTGTATATTCGTATTGTAATTATTTACAATAATATGGAAAATAATAGAGAATATAACATTAAAAATGGAGATATAAGCAAGGTTTCATTTGCTACTAATTCTTCATACTCCTATGTTTTATTTATAGCTCAAGGAAAAAGGAAAATTAAATCTTTGAAATCACAAAAAATTAATAAAGCCTTACTAATAATTACAAAGGCAAATAATGAACTAGATAAATTGTAGAATGATGTCTCTATTAAATTACATATCGGTAACAGAATTGATAGACACGTATGAAGTATCTCAAAATACAATACTTAAATCTATACAAAGGTTTAGAAATAACAATAAATCTAAATCATGGGAAAATATTAAGCACCCTAATGATGGGCGAATGGTATTGATTAAAATTGATACAATACCAGAGCGCACACGTTTAAAGCATAAAATACCAACCGCACAGGAATGGGAGGATATTCAGAAATATAGAGAATATCAGCACAATAAAGATCAAGAAGATTTCAATATAGCATGTTACAAAGAATCTTTAATCGATGCCTACAATAACAATTGGTTAGTTTTTAAACAACAGTATAAAGCTCACTTTAAAACACATAAAGACAAAGAAAACCTTTCTAATGCCTATGCAAAAGAACATGCTTTTTGGTGTCAATTAGTGGATTTATCTGGTGGAATAGCTAATAGAGCAAAGCGAAATTCACTAAATGTTCTTTATGACATTTATAGAGAGTTGCGGTTAGAGATTCCTTATAAAATTAGATATACAGACTATAAAAGTTTTGCAGGCAAAGTTAATGTTATTAGAAAATCGTTGTTTAAAAACGAGGATATAAAAAAACAGATTGTTAGCAATCAATATTTTTTAATTAGAAATAAAAAAACCACGCACTTTCATAAAGGTATGGCTCTTTATTATTTGTCACATCCTAAAATTTACCCTTATAGAGTGGTAACCGATTTGGTTAATTACCATGCAAAGCAAGAGAAAAAACAACTAATTACAGAAAGTTGGGTAAAAAAGCTAATGGCTACAGATAGAGAGTTTAAAACTATCGTAGAAAAAGGACGTTACGGTAAAAAATATTTTAGTGACAATATAGCATCATACATACCTCGTAAAATTTCACCTTTTCCTGCTAATGTATGGATGATAGACGGAACTCCAATGCAATTTTATTGTTGGAACAAAGAACGAAAAAAGTTAATTCGTTTGTATTTGTTTACAGTAATAGATGTTTGTACGCGTAAAATAGTAGGTTTTGATGTTGGGCTTAGTGAAGACCGTTTTATGGTTGCTAATGCACTTAAAATGGCGGTAAATCGTCAAGGGCATCTGCCCTCGGAAATTGTTAGCGATAACTTTTCAGCAAATAAAACCGAAGAAATAAAAGACCTAAAAGAGCAAATGTTAGCTCTAGGAACTTTATGGCGTAATGCCAAAGTAGGAAACGCACAAGATAAGTCTTATGCAGAACGTTTTTACGGGGCTTTTCAGTCAATTTCATGCGCTTTATACGATGACTATATAGGAGAAGGCATAACAAGTAAACGTAAAAACGCTAGACCCAATAAAGAGTATTTAGCAGAAATAGCTAGAAAAAAAGGTTATGCGGGCTATGATGAAATGCAACTAAGGATTTGCAAAATGATAGACCATTACAATCAAAAAGAAACTAGCGTTCGTAAAGCCCCAAATAAACTATATAAAGAGCTTCCAAAACCCCACGCAATCGAATTAGATTTATATAAAACAGCGTTACTTTTTTGGAAAAAAACAGCTTATACAGTTCGTAGAAGTATGGTAATCATTCAAGTAAATAAGCTTAAATATTTCTACGAAATTAAAGACCATAAGTTAAAAGCTACTTTACATGAATCTACATTAATAGTACGCTATGATGAAAGCGATTTATCACAGGTAACTCTTTTTAACAAGGAAACGAATGAACCTATATGCGAATGTAAACAGAAAATTGAAGTAAATATAGGTAATGTAGATAGGACTGAATTAGACGAAATCGAAACCCTTAAACAAATAGCAAAAAAGAAATCGTTTAGTAATTTTTTAGATAGAAAAGCACTAGAAATATTAAGTGATGCTATGGATAGTGTTGACAAATCTGTAAAAGATTTTGAACAAGTACACCCCTTAAAAATAGCTAAGGAGCAAATGAATAGTAATGAAGATGAATCTTTCATGAATTACTATTCAAACATTAAAAACATAAACAAAGAATTAGCTAATAATACAGAAGATACTATACCCCAAACTGAACCTAGTTTTTTAAAGGAAAAAACGCAAGATCAAATACATAATGATTTTTTTACAAGAAAAAAAGCCCCAAAAAAAAGGGCTTAAATATTAATAGGTAACGACCAATTACAGCTAATAACAGTACAAATTTATGAAAAATCAAACACAAGCACAAGAAGTAAGGATGCTTATTGTTAAGCATATTGAGCAAAAGCAAATTAGCCAAAATGAACTCTCAAAACAACTTTCTGTAAGTTCAGCAACTATAAGCAACATAATTAATGAACGTTGGGATCGTGTTAAAGATAGTATGCTTTTAAGTATAAAAGGCAAACTAAATCCACAACGCTGGCAAATTTCTAATACTGCTAATTTTCAAAATATTATTTCAATTTGTGATGAATCCAGAAGATACAAACGAATGGTCAGTATTATAGGATTTACAGGTGCAGGAAAAACAACAGCATTAACACATTATTATAAAAAAAACGCTAACACCTATATGGTTACATGTAAAAAAAGCATGAGACCAAAACAACTATTTCAACAAATACTACTCTCACTAGGAATCAACTACACAGGTACTATTTACGAAATTATAGAGCGTATCACAGAAGAAATGAACAGCAAAGAAAATCCTTTGTTAATTATGGATGAAGTAAGCAAACTAGGTCAAATCAATTTAATGTACTTACAGGATTTGTGGGATAGTATAGAGCACAATGCAGGAGTTGTATTAGCAGGAGTAGAATATTTTAAGAGTAATCTTAAAAAAGCAGTAGAGCGCAGTAAAATGGGAATGCCTGAGTTTTATGGTCGAGTAAGTATTTGGCAAGAATTATTTAAACCTACAAAAGCAGAAATAACAAGTATTTGTATGGCTAACGGTGTGGAAGACACCTCTATAATTCAAAGATTAGTAAGACTTCAAAACTTCAGATTAGTACATAACGCAATTCAAAATATAAAATATGGTTTGGTTTAGTGACACATGGAAATGGTACAGTAAAACAGCAATCACAAGAAAAAAAAACGAGCTAATTAAATCACTAGAAATTAGTACTGATGATTATTGTCTTATGTTTTTTGAAGATGCGTATACGCTTTTTAAAGAAATTGAAAAGTATCATTATAGTAGTGTTTTTTGGAGGTTTTGTATCGAGTTCTACCATTACAGTAATATAGAGTTTATGACAAAAGTTAAAAACACACCCGACTGGAAAAATTTTAGTAAAGAAGAAAAACTTAGAGGTTTTAGAAATCATATAAGCTCTCTAAAAGCACCATTTAAACTGCCTGTAGAACTCGTTTATGAGCTTGAAAATAAATCTAATGCTTTAAGTGATTATTTCATTAAAACTCAAACAAACAAGAAAGCAGTAATAATTAAAACATAAAACCCCATTTAAATAGTGTTTAAACTCAATTTTAAGAGCATATAATAAAAATAAGGTAACAATATAAACAAATAAATTATGAGCGTATTACAGACCGATTTAGGAAATATAAACATTCAAATAGATGATTTAGAATGTAACCACAAGCAACCAACAGTTTTAACAGAAATTGATAAGAGAAATAAGATTGAAGAGTATTTACAAAGAGTGTATTCAATCACTTACTACTTAAAGAATATAAAAGAAGATTGTGAAGATGAAACTCACAAATATTATTTAGTATCGCTATTAGAGGATATGCTCCCAAATTATGAGCAGGCAATAAAAATGTTTAACTCAAATAATAAGTAATGAACAAACAAACCTTTAAGGTATCGGATGAAAGCACAAACTCACATGGATTTAAGATAATTACCAGCGGTATTGATACTGCTAATTTTGAAAAGAACCCAATTATGTATTACATGCATAATCGAAATTTAAAAGTAATAGGGCGTTGGGAAAATATTAAAAAGGAAAATAATGAAATGTTTGCAGATGCCATTTTTGATGAAGATGACCCGTTTGCAAAAGAAATCGCAGGCAAAGTTAAGAGAGGATTTTTAAAAGCTGCTAGCATTGGAATCGAAATAAAAAAAAGAGATCAATCAGATTCTAGCACAGTTGTAGAAAGTGAACTATTCGAAATATCTATAGTAGATAGAGGAAGCAATAAAAACGCATTAAGGCTTTATGATAACAGAAAATTATTCTCATTAAAATTCAACGAACAATTAAAATTAAATAATATGAATAAAATGCAACAAATAGCGCTAGCACTAGATTTAAAAGAAAACGTAGAGTTAAAAGAAATACTTCAAACAATAGAGGTATTAAAAAATTCTGTTAAAAAGCTTAAGAAAACAGAAAATGACACTGCAGAAAGCATGATAAATACTGCTGTTAATTTGGGGGTTTTAGCACCAGGGCACACAAAAAGTTTTCTTAATCTTTTTGCATCAGATTTTGACAATGCAAAAATTAGTCTTCAAAGCTTAATTAATAGCAGCAGTAAAAAGGTTGAAAAATCGGCAGTACTTAATGACTTCTTAAAAGGTATTGGAAGTCAAAACGTAGATAATTCTGGCGTTAAAAACAAATCTGAATGGACTTTGACTGATTACAGAAAAAACGCCCCTAAAGAGCTTATGAATAACCCACAGTTATACAAGCAATTAATCGATAAAGAATTCGGAGAAACAATATAGTAAATTAAGTAAAACAAATAAATATTTTAAAATGGCAACATTAAACAAACAAATTTGGACGGATCAAATAGGTCACAATTTTTACCCAAACTCATCATTTCTAAACTTTGCTAAAGATTTTAGTTCTTTAGTAGAAAACGACAAAATACATATGGCATCCGCAGGGCTAGATCCTAAAGTATTAGTTAATAATTCAACCTATCCTATCAAAGTAGTAAAAAGAGAAGATACTCCTTTAGAATTTGAATTAGATCTTTTTGAAACTGAAAACACTCTAATCAGAGAGCCTGAGTCAGTAGAGTTGGCATATGACAAGCTAGAAAGTGTTTTGTATGGTCATAAAAGCTCATTAAGAACAAGTACTGCTGAAAAAGCAGCACATGCATTTGCTCCTGCAAAAGATAGCGAAAACACACCCGTTATTGAAACCACAGGAGAAACTAACGAGTTGGTTAAAAGCATAACGCCAAAAGATATTTTAAAGTTAAAAAGACGTTTTGACATGCTTGATATTCCTTTAGATAAGCGTTTTCTTGTTTTAGACCCAAGACATACAGAAGATTTAATATTACAGGACATGGACTCCTTTAAAAATATAACAGATTTTGTTAATGGTAAACCAAGACGATTCGCTGGTTTTAATATTTTAGAATTCACAAGAAATCCATTGTATAACTCAGACAATTTGGAAAAAATTGCATTTGGGGCTACTAAAGAAGCTAATCATACTTTTTGCTCTTTTGCCTTTTATGGAGATGAAGTAATGAAGGCAGACGGGAACGTTAAAATGTATGATAAAATAGTAGACCCACAACAGCGAGCTACTATTGTAGGTTTTGACAAGCGATTTGTAGCTTTACCTATAAGAAACAAAGCTATTGGTGCAATTGTGGCAAAGAAAGCATCTTAAAAGTAATTATACTGAATTTTTTAAAGTCCCTTTTCGGGGCTTTTTTTTGCTGTTTTAAGAGCTTTAAAATCGTGTTTCACAACAACAAATAAGAGTGTATATTTGTTAAAAACAAATGCTTTATGGCAAGAAACAATGATTTAATAAAAAAGCGAAACAACAACCTTAAACAAAGATATTATACTCTTTCAGAGAGACACCCTGAGTGGAAATACGATGCTATCTTAGGGCTACTTTCAAAGGAATATTATATTACTAAGCGAACGGTTACATCTATCATAAATAATTAAATAAAGTTGTATATTTGTAATTATTGGAAATTTATTCCAGTAAACAAATTTTACATATCTAAGAAAGTTAATTGTAACGGCAGCTAGGCTAATACGTGCGGATATGGGTTAACTTTCTACCAAACATCACTATTATAGTGATTCTAAATTAAAGCTTGTAACAGCTTCGGAGCATCAATTCGATAGAAATGGACAAGCTTTAATTATATCTCATGTAAACCATAAAATAGAGGTTTATTTCAGCATCTGAGAAAGCAATCAGTTTGTGATGGGTAAGCCTTTTTTTTGCAATTTTATAAACTTTTAATCTATTTCAAATAGTAACTAAAGGTTTCCATAAAAAAAACGATTACACGTTAAATGATTTTGAAATAAAATGTGATTTAATTAATATATTTTACGCTAAAATTATGCTGTAGCCCTCCCGCTGTTCCATAGCAAAAAATAGCGCTACTGATGGTATCATGCTAGTAGCAACAAAGAGGATAAAATAAAGCTATTCTACAACGGGAATAATATAATTTTAGAGGTTGATGATATCGGTTTTTTAAATTAAAAAGTACTGTTCACTAGCTAGAAGCTAGCGGGAGCGTGGGTAAATCATGGAGCAGCAAATAGGTTAAAAGGAAGAAGCCGTAAATTTCAAACAGGAGAAATTAAAATCCAATCACAAGGTAAACCAGTTCAAAATGTCGATACACAAGCAAATTAATTTTTCAATATTAATTTTTTTATTTTCATTTCTATATTGTAGCTCACAAAATAAAAGTAAAGTTCATAGAGTTAAGTCTGTAGAGGGTTCAATAATTGAACCTATTGGGGATATTAATGAAACTTTAATGAAAGAGTATAGGGATTCAATTATACTCTATTTAAATAGAGATAAGTTGTACCCTCCTTTAGAAAGAATTTGCATAGACTATGAAGTAAACTATTTGCCATCTTTAGATGGTTTGACTAGTGAGTTTTCATCATTTAGATATGAATTGTTTAAAAGTTTTGATAATTCTTTTTTGAAAAAATTACATGCAAAATTTAGTAGTAAAAAAAATGAATACTGTAAGAATACAAATAATATGAAAATAGAATTTTCAAAAAAATCTAATTTTGAATTAATTGAAATTATTTTTTTAGAAAGAAAGTAAGCTAACCCCGCTACTGCTAGCGTGCATGCTAGTAGCTACAACGAGAATAAAACAAAGTAATTCAAACAAAGCTATTCTGTAAAAAGAGAGTAGCTTTTGTTGTTTCTACAACGGATGCAAATTAACAACACTACTTTATAACTGTTCAATGTTTGTAGTAAGGTGGTTTTCGGTAGTGCTGATGAGTCTATTTTTGCTCTCACTAGCACTTCGTCTATCACGAGTGCCCGCAACGAGAATAAAACAAGGCAGATAATTTGTTTTTTAATTTGCAGTAATACAAGTTTTTTGTTTTGGTAAAAAAATATAAAAGCGGATAAATTAAAGTAGGGAGTTTTCTTGTAAAG
>CALAJP010000211.1 GCA_937922815.1 uncultured Saprospiraceae bacterium | reverse complement strand
CCTTTAAAATTAATATTCATTGTCTGATCAAATAGTTCTTCGGTTGTATTTTCAAAATCAGAAGCTTTAAAAATACCTGCATTAATAAATAGTCCATCAATTTTTCCGAACTTATTTTTCACTTTAAGAACTAAAGTATCTATATCATTTAATGATGAAGTGTCCGATAAAAAACCAAAACAATTATCACCTAGCTTAGAGACAGCTTTTTCTAGGGTAATTCTAGTTCTACCTGTTATTATTACTTGATAGTTTAATCCTGTAAGGAATTCTGCGCAAGCAAAACCAATGCCTGTTGTACCACCTGTTATTACTATGGTCTTATTTTTCATGATTTTTATTTTTTGCAAAGCTGGTAAATAACTTTAACTTTGACAAGAGCTTACCTCTTGGTAAGTATCTTACTATCAAGTAGGAAAAGCTATTTTAAATGGAAATGGAAGGAAAAATAATTGAAAAAAAATATGAGAATGCAAAGGAATGTCCCATTACTGTTTTTATGGAGCAAATCGGTGGTAAATGGAAACCAGTAATAATTTGGCTATTACTTTTAAAAAAAGTAATGCGATTTAATGAATTGGATAAAGCTATTGAAGGTATAAGCCAAAAGGTTTTGTCTCAGCAACTAAAGGATTTAGAAAAATTGGAGATAATAAAAAGAAAAGTATATCCGATAATACCCCCTAAAGTTGAATATGAATTAACCCCAAAAGGTCTTTCTTTAGAAGAAAACTTAACTAAGATAATGGAGTGGAGTAAGAAACATCTTAAATAATGTTGGTTATCAAAGTTTTTTTAAAATTACTGTTGTATATGCAATATAGAATTATTATCAACTAATTCAACTGCAACAGCACTTTTTGCGGATTATAATCACCAAAAATTTGAGGCGTTTGAACTTCTGCCGTGTAATTGTGAACATTTTCTTTGACATAGCGATGCAGTTCGTCCACAGTGATTTGATGGTTTTTATTAATATCGGCATTTCCTTTCAATCCTTCAATGATAAAATGGCTAAAAACTCCCCCTTGAAGTGCAGAAGATTCTAACGAAATTTGTTCAGGTTTCGAAGAAGCTAAAAACCCAATTCCTTCTGGAAGACTATATTCGTCCACGAGACTTCCTGCATGACATGCGTCCGCCATAAAAAGAGTGTTTTGAGCGTTCGATTGTTCAATAATATTCAGAATGTTGGTATAAGGAATATGAGATTCGCCATCCGAATCGAAAGGAATAAAACCGCCAGGGTTTCCATGTCCAGATAAATAAACCAAAACAATATCATTAGGTTTGGTCTGTGAAAAAGTATATTCGAAGGCATTTATAATATTATCGTAAGTTGCCATTTCATCTGTCAGTCGAGTAATTTGATGGTCAGGTAATGAACCACCTTCTGGGCTTCTCAAAAAACCAGTAATAATGTGAGCATCATCATCTGCGTATTTTAATGGTTCCTTATTTAGATAATCTGAAATACCGATAATTATCGCCCAAACTCTATGTCCTTGAGCCGTAGGAATAGTTCTTTGTGAAAGAATCGGTAGTTCGTAAGAGTTCGTAAAATCACTATTGGTAAGTGTACCTTTATCCCAAGTTCCTGAAATAGAATTGTTTTGAGTTTTGAAAGTACCTTTTCCATGAAAAAGTCCGTTTTTCCATTTTCCTTGATAAGCGTCACCATTACGATAATGGCACTTCCCCTTGCCACTAGGTTCGAAGTCTTTAAATTCTCCAATATATATCGCTAATTGATTAGCAAATATGTAGGTGCCTTTTCCGTTATTACAATTCCCTTTTACACAGCCTTCTGCTTTATCTTCTATCAAGGCAAATTCGCCCATATATTTTCCCATATCCCAGCGACCAAAGTAAGTCTCGCCATCGGAAGTCGTAAATTTTCCAGCACCATCTACTTCACCATCAGAGAAACTACCTTCGTAAATAGATTTATCATCGTATTCATAAACCCCTTCGCCATTGAAACAATTTCCTTTTAGGCATTGCTGGGCATTGATCAGTGAAAAAGAAGACATCAATATTATTGATACAAGTAGTCTATTGAAAAAAAATGACATAGTATTATTTTGAAAATCGAAAAAAGGGATGCTATTTTTCTATACGCATTATATTGATTTAATGTTTTTTGTGAATTTACTTTTGTCGTATGTAGCTTCTTTTTATGTATATAATTCTTGCAATGTTTATATTTGTTTTAAATGAAATTGTGGAGTAGGGGGGGGGTGTTTTTTAAAACCAATAATTTTAGATAGGATAAACATTTCAAAATAAAATTAATAAAATTGTATTTTGCAAAAAAAATTAACTCAAGGAATATAATATAAATGAAAAAATTCACTTCTGTTCATGATGTAAATAATATTAAGCAAATGGTAGAACAAGCCATGGCTTTTAAGAAAAACCCTTTTTCGAGCGATATAGGCAAGCGTAAAACCATAGGAATGCTTTTCTTGAACCCTAGTTTGAGAACTCGTATGAGTACACAAAAAGCAGCTCAAAACTTGGGTATGCAAACGATTATGTTAGATGCTCAATCGGGTTGGAAGTTAGAATTTGAAGATGGAGTGGTTATGAATGGAGATAAAGCAGAACACATCAAAGATGCCGCATTGGTTATCAGTCAGTATTGCGATATTTTAGCGGTGCGTTCTTTTCCTTCCTTATCTGATAGAGAAAAAGATTATGCGGATACGATTGTAAATAATTTAGTAGAATATGCTACCATTCCTGTTTTAAGTCTCGAATCTGCTATTCGGCACCCCTTGCAGTCATTGGCAGATATGATAACTATCGA
>CALAJP010000210.1 GCA_937922815.1 uncultured Saprospiraceae bacterium | reverse complement strand
TGACGAAAATAATGCTTAGGATGAGTTTTATAATGGTCTTCTACGTTTTGTTTTTCTTGTAATGTTAAATTGATGTATCTCATAAGTTATACTACGAAGTACTTTTAAAAAAGTGTCGATTCTTTTTATTAACGTACTTATCTATTAAAATAGAACTCATTCTTGTTTATTTGTAAGAACAACTAAACCTTATTAAAGATATGAAACGGCACAATTACCAAATAAAAGTGGAGTGGACAGGAAACGAAGGCAAAGGTACTTTGAATTATAAATCTTATAACAGAAACCATAAAATAGTAGCAGACGGAAAATACGATGCCATTAATGGCTCATCAGATCCTTCATTTCTGGGAGATAAGAGTAAATATAATCCAGAAGATCTTTTTTTGTCGTCTTTATCTTCCTGCCATATGCTTTGGTACTTGCATTTATGTTCTGTGCATAAAATTATAGTAACCGAGTATATTGACCATGCGGAGGGCGTGATGGAAGAAACCCAAAATGGAAGTGGAAAATTTACAGCAGTTACGCTGAAACCACGAGTAAAAATTACAGATAAGAATAAGATTGAAAAAGCAAATGAATTACATGAACAAGCCCATAAAATGTGTTTTATTGCAAATTCTTGTAATTTCAAAATAGAACATGAACCAAATACTTCTGCGGAATAAATCTAAAATTTTTAACCTTAAATATTCCCAAAAGTAGTTACTGCAATGACTAAGATTGAATTTCGGATAATATGAGAAAAGTATTCGTATCGCTAAAAACCATTAGTTGGTCAATCAATCCTTGTAGGCTTAGTTGATTCTTCACTACCACTTTCAAATGTATATTTTGACTTCCTGTTACTCGGTGAGCTTCTTTTATTTCTTCGAAATTTTTAATCTTTTTAAGGACTTGTTTCAATTGGCCGGGGAATACTTTTAGAAGTATGAAAGCTTCTATATCGTTGCCTAATTTTTTTTCATTGAGTTGAATAGTATATTTTTGGATAACTTCCAATTCTTCCATTTTCTGAACTCTTTCCCTTACTGCCGAAGGCGATAAATTTACTTTTCTACCTAAATCAGCAAAAGAAAGTCGTGAATTTTCTTTTAAAAAATCAATAAGAAGCCTATCTATATCATCCACCATTGAATCAACAATTATTTCGTTAAACAAAACTGTTTTCGAAGGTAAATATACCATAAAACCTAAGAATCAATTTAGAGATTCTCTCTTTTCGTACTAATTTTGTATTCGATTATTCAACGCAAAAAATCGTTAAAACATGAGTGTAGCAATCATTTTTCAAAATAAAGACCCCGAACCTTGGCAAAAAGCCCTAAAGAAAAGATTACCAAACACTTCTATTGAAATATATCCCCATATTGAAGACAAAAAAGCTATCGATTTTGCAATATGTTGGAAACCTCAAAAAAACGTATTAGCTCAGTTCCCCAATATCAAAACCATTCAGTCTGTGGGCGCTTCTATCGAACATATTACGAATACACAAATTATTGATGAGAGTACAACCATTACTCGTATTGTTGATGAACAGCTGTCAAATGATATGTATGAATTTTTGCTTACTATTATTATGGCAGAACTCAAAAATACTAAATCTTATGCTACTCAACAACGACAAAAAAAATGGGAACAACAGCCTTATAAATCTATCCATTCGACTACTATTTCTATTCTTGGTTTGGGTAAAATAGGTGGCTTTGTAGCTGAAGAATTCGCACAAATTGGATTTAAAGTTAATGGTTGGAGTAATTCTGAAAAAAATATTTCGAAGGTAAAAAGCTATTATGGAGAAAATCAATTTGGTGCATTTTTAGAATCGTCTGATTTTTTAATCAACCTATTGCCACTAACTGACCAAACGAAAGGTATATTAAATATGACCACATTTGAAAAAATGCCCAATCATGCTTTTTTAATTAATGTAGGCAGAGGAGAACATTTGGTTGAAGATGATTTGATTGAAGCACTAAATCATTCAAAGTTATCGGGGGCATTTTTAGATGTTTTTAGAGAAGAACCTTTACCTCAATCGCATCCATTTTGGAATCATGACAACATTCAAATAACACCACATGTGGCAAGTTTAACCAATGTGGAAACGGCAGCCGAACAGGTAGTCGAGAACTACAATCGTTTCTTACAAAACAAACCACTATTAAATATTATTTCATTAAAAAAAGGATATTAAAACTATGGAAACAAAATTTCACCTTGCATTTAAAGTAAAAGACATCGAAAGTACCATTAAATTTTACCACACTATTTTGGGTTGCGAACTGGGTAGACAAACAGAACATTGGGTCGATTTTAATTTTTTTGGACATCAATTATCTGCTCATGTATCTGACGATATTCCAGCATTAGATTATTGTGGGAAAGTCGAAAACTTAAAAGTCCCCATTCCTCATTTTGGTTGTATTTTAGATAATGCTACTTTTGAGGACTTAAAAAACAGATTAGAAGAACACAACGTTGAGTTCATTTTCAAGCCACTAACCCGTTATAAAGGCAAAAGTGGAGAACAATTAACCCTATTTATTTTGGATTATAGTAGTAATGCTTTAGAATTTAAAAGTTTTAAAAATAATGATGCTATTTTTGAATAAAGCATTCATAAAAGAGTGTTCCTTATCGCTTATTTTATTTGAGCAAACACAAAAACTGAAAAAACATGTTTCAATTTGAAGAAGAATATATTCTCAAAAATGAAATCGTAGAAATTTTTCCTTTAAGAAAAGAACATGAAGCTGAATTATTTGAACAATCAAATGATAAAGAGATTTGGGAACACTTTACAGAAAATGGTTATGGCAAAAAAAACTTCCACGCCTACATAAACAATGCTATTGATAAACGAAATCAACTAATTGAATATCCTTTCATCATTAAAGATTTAAGGAATGGGAAGTTGGCTGGAATGACCAGGGTTTATGATATAAATAATGAGTTTAAGAACGTAAAAATCGGTCATACATGGATAGGAAAAGAATTTCAACAAACAGGGCTGAATAAAACTTGTAAATATTTGTTGTTCAATTTTTTATTCGAAAAACTAGGTTTTGAGAGAATTGGTCTTGGTGCAAGTGCTCTCAATCAAAAAAGCATAAAAGCGATGGAAAGTGTGGGTTGTAAAATAGAAGGGGAATTAAGAAGTTTTCTTCCTGCAAAAGATTCTGAAACCAGAATTAATATTGTATTATTAAGCATCCTCAAAAATGAATGGACAAACAAAACCAAACATGAATTGCAAGCTAAAGTACAAAGCTATATTCAATAATATCTATACTATTTTTTGTAATGTTTGCTTGGGAGATTAGAGGCAAAAAGTGTATCCATTTTTTCTGGTATTTTTTAGACAGATCAAAACTTTACCCTTATTAAATATATTTTATCACTATGACAGAAATAGAAAATCAAAACCGTTTTTCGCTTCGAAAAAGAGTAAGGAGTTTTCGTTTTGCTATAAACATCATTTCGAATTGATGTAAAAATTAAAAAATGAATTCTTTGGCATTAAACATTGACTTTGCTGGACATCAAAGACTGAACGTAAAATCTTAACCTGGCACTACTTTTATTACACTGACAAAATTGATTGATTGATAATCTAAACCAACAATACAAAACACGCTCCTAAAACATTGCTTTATATTTTGTTATAAATTTAAAAAATCACCATACCATCTATTGACGTGTATTAATTTATGATGTAAGTTTGTATATAGAAAAGTAAAAAATCCAATTTTTGATATACTAATTAGAGTTTTCTTTTTTAATCTTACAAATAACTACATCACATGAGCAACTTAATCGATTGTTATAACAATAATTATATCGACTACAATAAACTTTTTACTCATCACTTTGGGAGTGTTCCTTCTATATTATTCGTAGAAATTGAACAAGAAACAAGTAAGGAAAACATGGCTAATGCTCTAGATTTACTCAATTTCGGAGATGAATTTGAAGTTGAGTTAAAACTTTGGAACATTAACTATTCCAATAACCCTGATCCCGCAAGTAATTTTTCTGATAGAATATTATACCGAAGTAAAACAAAAAAATGTTTGTTTTGGGTTTCTTTAAGATGGGGAGGATTAAATCTTACTATTCATTATGACTGTAAAGACCTAGAATTAGAAAAATGGTGCCTCAGCAAAATTCAACTCTTAAAAGACAAATTAAGTCCCAAAAAAATGCCAAGTTTTAAAATTGTTACGATAGGTAAAAATGGTTTCGAAACGAATAGAGTACATACAGACCCCATCGAGATTGACATAGAAAATAACTACAATAATGACTTTTCAGAATTTAACAGAAAAGTTAATGAATCTATTAACATGAAAAAGTCTGGAGTCATAATGTTCCATGGCGAACCAGGAACAGGAAAAACGAGTTATATCAAAAGTCTTATTTCTAATAATCAAGAAATAGATTTTATATTTATACAGAATGATATCGTAAGTACTTTATTGAAACCAAACTTCATTTCATTCTTGGTAAGACAAAAAAATTCTGTTCTAATCATTGAAGATGCTGAAAAAGTTATTGCTTCCAGAGAAGATATGACAAAAAATTCTGTTGTTTCCAATATATTACAACTTACCGATGGCTTGTTTAGTGATTTCTTAAATATCAAAATTATTTGTACTTTCAATACCAGTTTATCTAATATTGATACGGCTTTGCTGAGAAAAGGGAGATTGATGGCGATGTACGAATTTAAAAAGTTAGATAAAGAAAAAACAAATAAATTGTTAAATCGACTTGGATATGAAGGACAAAATGAACCTTTAACAATTAGTGAAATTTTCAACTTTGAAGAAAAAGGATATACACCAGCAAAAAAGAAAAAAATTGGTTTTAGTGTCGTGTAACAATCAAAACTAAAATATGAATATACCCAATACCTGTCTTAAACTATTTTGGATAGCAATATTTTTGTCAAGTACATTTCAAATTTTTTCGCAAGTAAAATACCTTAATCATTCAGACTATTGGAGTTACTGAAATAGCATTGGAATTTTCAAGACCACAGACAAAAGGGAGAAAGAATTCGAATTATTAAATATGACAAGGGGAATCGTAATATTGGTTATATTGAAAATGATAAATTTAAATGAGTTCTAGAATCAACCTTCATAGACAATTATTTACCACACTGACGCTCTTGCTATTGGCAATAAGCTGCACCACTACAACAAACGAATATATAGAAGCTAAAAACGCTGTTTTACCAAATGGCAGACGATTAGAAACAACTATTATAGAAAAAATATCTTCACAAAAAGGAATTTTATCTAACCATGTTTATAATACTTCAACACGTTTTACATATCGAACTTACATCAGCAAAGATAGGGTGCATTGGAACGGAGGTAGCAGTGAGCCGAAAAATATTATTTTCTGTAATGACTATATATATATTAAGTATTTGAAAGAAAAGAACATCGCTACTCCGTATGAAAGTGAAGTTGATAGCACGATAAGATATGATTACACATACGAGATAATAGAAGGATTCCAAAAACATATCGACGAAAGATATTTTTTCAAATTATTAGGCGATGATTTTTGGGTTGATATTCCAAGTGAAGAATACAAAAATCTTAAAGAATATTGCACAGAAGATGAGGTACCGAATGATAATCGACTTAGTATTCTGAGTGATACACTCCAATAAGAGTTTTTTCGTTACTAATTATGCTCATTAATAGGAGACAAGCAGATTATTAGTAAAACAAGCAACAAATGTATTCCAAAGAAAATATTTGATTATAGTAATTACGATTAATGAGGGATAAAAAAGTTCAATAAAGTCAAAATCACAAGAAAATTCACTGGAGGTAAATATTCTTTAGCTAAGGATAGTGTATATAAATAATTTATAAGGATTTTTGATCTATTTAAATAACTAATTCCATGAAAAACGACTACATTTTCACCTCAGAAAGATTAGGTTTTAGAAACTGGAAAGATGAAGATTTAACAGCATTTGCAGAAATCAATGCTGATGCAAAAGTGATGGAACATTTTCCCAAAACACTATCCACCGAAGAAACATCTGATTCGATAAGTAGATTTCAAAAACACTTTGAAGAAAGAGGATACACTTACTTTGCAGTTGACATTTTAGACTCTTCAGAATTCATAGGCTTTATTGGAATGTATTATCAAGATTATGAAACATATTTCACTCCAGCTACTGACATTGGTTGGCGTTTAAAAAGATCGTCTTGGGGAAAAGGTTATGC
>CALAJP010000209.1 GCA_937922815.1 uncultured Saprospiraceae bacterium | reverse complement strand
ATCTGGATGCTGTCCAAATACTTTCTTAAAAACTAAATCATTCTTCGGGTCAAGATATTTCATAGCTTAAAGATACGATTTTTGGAAAAGAAATTGCTTCTTTTTCTTATCAAATCATTCCCAAATACTTTGTATCTTTGGGAAAAGAGAAGAACGAATAATGATACAAAAATATCCTATTTCCATACAAGATTTTGGTGAACTCCGTACGGGTGGCTACGTGTACGTGGACAAAACGATGTTTGCCCACAACTTGATTAACTATGGTAAGTATTATTTTCTGTCTCGTCCCCGTAGATTTGGGAAGTCATTATTTCTTTCCACTCTTGCTTGTATTTTTGAGGGCAAAAAAGAACTTTTTGAAAATACCTTCGTCTATGATAAATGGAATTGGGAACAGCAGTTTCCTATTATTCGTATTTCGTTTAGCCGTATTGACCACAATATAAAAGGCTTGGCACAAGCTATTCATGATGAATTGGATAGAATATCCGAAAATTATAGTATTTATTTACGTTCAACTACCTATGCTTCAAAGTTTGATGAACTCATTAGAGAACTCCATAAAAAATACAATCAAAAAGTAGCCGTCCTTATTGACGAATACGACAAACCGATCATCGATCACCTCAGCGATGAAGAAATCCCTATTGCGGTAGCGAATCAAAAGACCTTAAAAATATTCTATTCCATCCTCAAAGATGCCGATCCTCACTTAAAATTGGTTTTCATTACAGGAGTATCAAAATTTACACAAGTCAGTATTTTTTCTGATTTGAATAATTTGTTTGATATGACTTTAAGTAGTCGGTTTGGTGGAATCTGTGGTATTACGCAACAAGAATTACAGGATTATTTTTCACAAGAATTGTCCATTCATAATCAAGATGAAATTAAAAATTGGTATAACGGCTATACCTGGGACATGAAAACCTATGTTTATAATCCTTTTTCATTGCTTAATTTTTTCGTTGAAGGGAAATTCAAAAACTTTTGGTTTAAGACAGGCACGCCTTCCTTTTTAATTGAAATGGCAAAAAGAAAAAAGATATATGAAATTGAAAGCGTAAAAGTATTAGAAAGTGATTTAGATTCATTCGACGTCAATAACCTTAAACTGCTACCTATTTTATTTCAAACAGGTTATTTGACTTTCAAAAAGTTAAATGCTCCAAGAAATATTTACACTTTAGCTTATCCAAACAAAGAAGTAAAACAATCTTTCTTAGAATCACTTTCTAAAATTTATATTTCTAGCGAAGAAAATTCAGCTACAGTCATTGCATTGCAAATAGAAGATGCTTTAATTGAAAGAGACACTGAAAAATTAAAAGAAACTATAAATACGCTTTTTGCAAGTGTTCCTTATGACCATTGGAAAAAAGATAACGAACATTTCTATCATGCTATTCTTCATTTGACTTTCAAAATGATGGGCATTTATACACTCTCAGAAGTACATTCTTCTCGTGGTAGAATGGATGCTTTAGTTCAGTTAGATAATGCTATTTTCGCTTTTGAATTCAAATTAGACAAAACAGCAGATATTGCCATCCAACAAATCAAAGACAAAGGCTATCTTGAACCTTTCAGAAATGAAAATAAACCATTAATTGCCATTGGGGTTAACTTTTCTACAGAGATGAAAGAGGTGGAAGAGATTTTGGTGGAAGAAATGTGATTTAAATTCAGTTAAAAAGATAATTTTACAGAAAAAAAGATAATGAATATTTCCAACTTAGTTTATTGCTGCCTAGCTATCGTTCTTTTGGGTAGTGGCTGTATTTCTTTTGATGCTCCTTATGAATCCATTCCTCCAGGGTTGTGGAGAGGAACTTTGTATATCGATGGTAAAGAAAATATACAAAAAGAGGTCACGATGAAGGAAGTTCGTGCTCGAAAGATGAAAGATGTTGATGCGGGCGAACTACCATTTATGTTTGAGGTTTCTTATGATGAAAATGAAAAGGTCAAGTTTACTTTTATTAATGGAGAAGAGAGAATTGAGGATGCTGAAGTTTTGGTAGCTAAAGATTTGAGAATTGCTAAAGATACCATTGTAGTTCATTTCCCCATTTATGATTCTTATATCCGTGCTACGGTTAACGATAGGGTGATGCAGGGAATTTTTTATAAAAAAAAGAAAAATTCTTTTGAAGAAATTCCTTTTGAGGCTTTTCATGGTAAAAATTATCACTTTTCTACTATAAACAATCAACCCGAAGCAGATTTTTCTGGAAAATGGGCGGTGACTTTTGGTGCTGGTACTGATAGTCCTTATCCTGCGATTGGTGAATTTAAGCAAGAGGGAGCTAATGTGACGGGGACATTTAGAACGGAAACAGGAGATTACAGATATTTGTCAGGTCAAGTGGTTAAAGGTCGAATGTATTTGTCTTGTTTTAATGGTTCTCATTTGTTTTTGTTTGAAGGAAGAATGCAGGGCGATACCGTTTTGGGGACATTTATGAGTGGCAAAAATTATAGAACAACTTGGACAGCACATCGAGACGAGAATGCAGTATTAAGGAGTCCTGATAGCTTGACTTATTTGAATGAAGGTTTTGATAAACTTAATTTCTCTTTTCCAAATACAAAAGGCAATTCGATTGATTTGAATGATGAACGGTTTGAAGGAAAAGCTAAAATTATTCAGATTTTAGGAACGTGGTGTCCAAACTGTAAAGATGAAACTGAATTTTTGGTTGACTATTTACAAAAAAAGCCTAATCCAAACTTAGCAGTAATTGGTCTGGCATTTGAGCATTCGTCAGATGAAAAAACGGTATTTAAAAAGTTAGATAATTACAAAGAGAAACTTAATGTTCCTTATGAATTACTTTGGGCTGGTTCTTCTAATAAAAAAGAAGCAGCTAAGGCTTTACCAATGTTGAACCATATTATGTCTTTTCCAACGACAATCTTTCTGAATAAAAACAACGAGGTTGTAAAAATTCATACAGGCTTTAACGGTCCTGCAACGAGTAAGTATAAGGATTTTGTGAAAGAGTTTGAATCAACAGTAAATGAAATAATTCAATAATTTACAAAGAAACCGAAAAAGGTACTTTTTGTGGAGGTAAACAACTTTCATTTGTACAAACCATAAAAGATACCGTTCCTTTTATCGCTTCAGTTGCATTAGTGGTATTGAATTGTTGTTTGTACTGAGCTTTAGTTGATATTTTGGTGATTACAGATTGAGTTAACTCACAAAGACCTGTTATCTTTTTGCCAATTTCTGTTAAAGAACCTTTGGGTTTGATGTTTTGGTTGTTTTCGAAGTTGAATTTTGTAGCCTGAGGCCCAACGCTAAGCTCTAAATCTTTGGAATAAATGAACCAACCTGCTTCCAGTTCTGCTGTAGCAACGAGTTCTACAGTGTTGTTTTCCGTCTCTACGGATTCAAAATTCCAAGAGACAGGACTAAATTGAGCATTAGTACAAAATGAGGCAATTAAAAAAGTAAAAAGAATAAAAAAAGGTTTCATTGTGAGAGTGCGTGTTTTTGTTTCGTAATATAGTATGTTTAAAGAAGAATTTTAAAGAA
Source organism: uncultured Saprospiraceae bacterium (assembly GCA_937922815.1). Lineage (GTDB taxonomy): Bacteria > Bacteroidota > Bacteroidia > Chitinophagales > Saprospiraceae > CALAJP01. Next base: position 4,093 of record CALAJP010000209.1, on the reverse strand, counting down.
ATAAATATTTTTTATTAAAAGATTTTCGTTGTTTCCTCTTCGTCTGAATTTAGTGCAAAAAACTTGCCTATATTTGAGATGAAAAATTATATAATATCTTCGAGCTTAATTTTAAGTTCTTTATTGTTGTAATTTTTTTCTAAATACCTATTTGTTTTATAATTATAAATATATGTTGCATCAGATTTATATTAAAAATTTTGTCATTATTGACGAAATGAACCTTTCTTTCGACTCGGGATTAAATATTATTACGGGTGAAACAGGTGCTGGAAAGTCGATTTTATTAGGAGCATTAGGTTTGGTGACTGGTGGCAGAGCGGATAATAAAATGTTTTTTGACCCTACCAAGAAATGTGTCATTGAAGTTGTTTTCAATATGCAAGAAGAAGGCGTGTTGAAATGGTTGGAAGAAAACGATATTGAAAAAGAGGAAGATTTAATTTTAAGGAGGGAAATAAGTGCATCGGGCAGAAGTCGATCTTTTGTGAATGATACGCCTGTTAACTTAAAGTCAATGAAAGGGTTGGGCGATAAATTGATAGACTTGCATCAACAACGAGATTCTGTATTGCTTTTTCAACCTCAAATCCAAATGGAATTGATTGATGTGATGGCGAATAATACTTCGTTAATGCATAAATACACAAACACATTTGTTCAGTATCAACAATCCAAAAAAAGATTAGAAAAGTTAATTTCAGAAGATTCAGATTCTAAAAAAGAGCAAGATTATTTGCAGTTTTTAATGTCCGAATTTGAAGAAATTGATTTGCAAGTAGGTGAACAAAAGAAGTTAGAAAGCGAGCTGAATATATTAAACCATGCTGAAGAGGGTAAGAAAACAATAGGAGAGGCGATTGGCTATTTTCAAGATGAACAGTTTGGGGTGCTTTCGCAATTGAAGGAGGTGGAAAGAAGAGTGCATCAATTAGCGGATGTTCTTCCACAGGTAAAAGAATTGGGCAAAAGAATCGAGTCTATAAATATAGAAACCGAAGATATTTATGCTGAACTGGAAGGTTTGATGGAGCAAGTGGAATATAACCCAGAACGATTGGAACAAGTTCAAGACCGATTGAATGAAATTTATCGCCTTCAGAATAAACATCAAGCGAAAAGCGTTGAAGAGTTGTTGGAAATTGCAGACCAAACGGCTCGAAAATTAAGCCAACAATCGCAAAATGAATCTGAGATTAAAGAATTAACCGTTAATGTAGAAAAGTTATTAGTTGAAGCAACGATATCTGCCGATAAGTTGAAAGAGAAGCGATTAGCGGTTTTACCAACTTATATGAAAAAAGTTCATTCCATGTTAGCAGAATTAGGTATGGAAAAAGCTGTTTTGAAACCTAAGATTATTGATTTACCTCAGCTTTCGACTTTTGGAAATGCACAAATAGAATGGTTGTTTTCTGCGAATGGAGGACAATTCGGGAGTATTAAAGAAACGGCTTCTGGTGGTGAATTGTCTAGATTGGTATTGTGTATGAAATCATTAGCTGCATCGTCAATTGCTTTGCCAACGATGATTTTTGATGAAGTAGACACAGGAGTTTCGGGTTCGGTAGCGTTAAAAATGGGCGATATATTGAAAGATTTATCCAAAGACCATCAAGTTCTCGTGATTACGCATACGCCACAGGTGGCTTCTAAGGCAGATAGACATTTCTTCGTTCATAAATCAGGAGACAAACAGTTGGTTTCTTCTGTAAAAGTGTTGAGTCAAGAGGAACGAATCAAAGAATTAGCAACGATGCTTTCTTCTGCTCCACCTTCTCAAAGTGCCGTTATGAATGCAGAGGAGTTGTTGGCTTTGAATGATGAGTAGAGTAAAAAATGATATGAAAACCTTCTATTCTCAAATATTTGTATGTTTCTTGTTGAGTATTTATTCGTGTACAATGAATAGGAATAGTTTAAATACTGAAATTATTGACAAAGTAGGCTTTGAAGTAATTCAAAATGATTCATTTTTAGTGGTAAGTGATAAATTGCCCTTTATTTATGAATGTTTAGGTGATTCGATTTTAATACAAAATGGATTAGATGAAAATCAGTATTTAAAAAGGGATGTTTTAAAAAAAGGAAATGTAGGAAGGATTATTTTAGAAGAAAAATCAAGTGAAAACTTTGAATTGTTTTTTTATGTATGCATAGACAAAGAAGGTGTTCCTTTTTTAACAAAAAGATTGAATGGAGGAACGAATAATCAAAACCAGTTAATTGAAATTTTAAATTATAGGTTTGAAAAAAGTAATTCAGAAGAATGTATTGAATGCGGTAGACTGACTTTTATTTTCAAAACGAAAGATAATTTTTGATGAAACGAATTAAAGTTCCCATTCCAATATTCTTACTTCTTTTTTGTTTTTCGAGTTGTATGGAAAAAACTGTTGATTCGAGGGTAGTGGATAAGTATTTGGAAAGCTTCAACAGTTCGTTTTATCGACTATCAAAAAATATAAATGCCCAAAAAGATAGTTTGGTTTTATATCAAATTGGGTCTATCATTAATGAACTGAGCGAAAATTCGACAATTTCTAAAGAATTGAAAAATGAAATTATTCAAGGAGTGAGAAGTTCTCCAAAGGTTAATAACGATAGGTTCAAGTTCTTAGAAAGTAAGATTCTAAACTTTAGCAAAAACACGGTCTTAACTGTTGATGATTTACATTTTATTGACATATTTATTCAAGCCAAAGAATTTGAATATTTAGATTATGGTTTTAATAGTAACTTTTCTGTTTTCATAGATGTTGATTCTTTAAACTTATTTGAAAATACAGCTTATAGGTTTCGTCTAAAGTCAGAAAGTGATAATGTGAATAATATAATTATCACCACCGATTCATTAAAAGGAAGTATGCCTAATGAGATAAAATTAAAAACAAAAGGTGCTTTTAATGAAAGACAAACTGTAGTGTTTGAATATGAAGGAATGAATAGAGTTACAGGTGAAGCAATGAGTTTCAAAGATAGTCTGATGATAAATTTATTAGAAACTAACTAACTTTTCAAAGTTCAAAAAACCTCTTTTTTGAAACTACCCACGAATTCCCTAACTTTAGCAAAATAATATTGAAATAAAAATAAACCAAAACGAATGAGAGTAACGACCGTTTTAATGTTAATGATGATAAGTATGATGACAACTGCTCAACAAAAATTAAGTTTAGAAGGCATTTATAAGAACGGAGAATACCGCACCCAATCGGTTCCTAATTTTAGGTTTATGAATGATGGTCAGCATTATTCTAACTTGACAAGACAAGGTATTGAGAAGTTTGATATTACAACGGGAGAATCAGTTGGAATTTTGTTTAATGCTGTTGAAGCAGAATTGAGAAACCAAATTCAAGGATATTCTTTCAGTAAAAATGAAGATAAAATCTTGATGAAATTCGAATCCGAACCTGTTTTTAGACATTCGGATAGAGCGTTTTACTTTTTATATGATATTGAGAAAGGTACATTTTTCCCAGTTTCTGACAAAAAATTAAGCAATGCGACTTTTTCTCCTGATGGTTCTAAGGTAGGCTATACGGCCGATAATAACTTGTTTTGGTTTGATTGTGAAGCTCAAAAAGAACATCAAATAACGACTGATGGAAAAGTAAACGAAATCATCAATGGAATGAGTGATTGGGTTTATGAAGAAGAATTAGCTTTTACGAAAGCATTTTTCTGGTCTCCTGATGGAAAAAAAATCGCTTATTACCGTTTTGACGAATCTGAAGTCAAAGAGATGATTATGGATTTGCATAACGACAACTTATATCCTGAATGGCAACGATTCAAATACCCTAAAGTGGGAGAAAAAAATGCAAATGTAACTATCAAAGTATATGATATTGCTTCTCAACAGAATATTACGGCAAAACATAATTTGACTGATGATTTTTATGTAGCCAGAGTAAAGTGGACAAAAGATGCCAATTGGTTTACATTATCGACTCTGAATAGATTGCAAAATGAATTGACGCTATTGAAAATCGATGCTCAAACTGGAGATTTTAGCCCTTTATTGACTGAAACGAGCGAAACTTATGTGGATGTTCATGATGATTTATATTTTTTAGATAATGGAAAA
>CALAJP010000208.1 GCA_937922815.1 uncultured Saprospiraceae bacterium | reverse complement strand
ATGAGAGAAAAAACAGGAATTTTTATTTCAATCAAGGAAAGCACGGAATCTAATACCCATAGGTATTAAGATGAGTACTTGACGAAGGGTGAAGTAAAAAGAACATTTTTAATCCATATGAATTCATTCGTAATAATGTCTATTAAAGAAATAATTTTTTAATAAATAGGTTAGCGAAGTATAAGTTTCCGTAACATTTAAATTTTAGTTAGTGAAATTAGATAAATTCAATATTGTAGATACGCTTACATTGGTAAGTGACCCCATTACTGGACAAGATATTATTAGTTCTCAAAAGTTAAAGGACATTAATATTGAAAATAATTCAGTTCAGATAACGGTAGATGCAACAGGGTGGTCTGCCAATGACAAAGCAAATTTTAATTTCAAATGTATGGAGGCTTTACAAAAAGCATTCTCCGGAGTTGATTTTAATATTCACTTCAAAACGGTAGCTACTAAAGAGCAAGCCACTAATACTACCCCTCAAATTAAAAATATTATTGCAGTAGCCTCGGGAAAGGGAGGAGTAGGGAAATCTACGATTTCTTTAAATTTAGCACAAGGATTACAAAAACAAGGCTACGCTGTGGGGATTTTAGATGCCGATTTGTACGGACCTTCTTTGCCTACGATGTTGGGGACTGCAGGAATGAAACCCGAAGTTAGAGATGTTTATGGTAAACATAAATTGGTAGCGTTAGAATCGAAAGGTTTAGCCCATCTTTCATTGGGATATATTGTCGAACCCGACCAAGCCGTAGTACTAAGAGGACCAAGGTTAGCAGGTATTATTAAGCAATTTTTTGAAGATACGATATGGCCTCCATTAGATATATTAATCATTGATTTGCCACCAGGAACGGGAGATATTCATCTGACACTACTCCAAACGGTAGCGGTTACGGGAGCAGTTATGGTTACTACACCTCAATCTGTTGCGGTTGCTGATGCAAGAAAAGCGGCGAATATGTTTATGCTTGAAAGTGTGAAAGTTCCTATCTTGGGGGTAGTTGAAAATATGTCTTGGTTTACACCTGAAGAATTACCTGACAATAAATATTTTATTTTTGGAAAAGGAGGAGGCGAAGAGCTTGCTACCTTTTGCGAAACAAGCCTTTTAGGGCAAATCCCTTTAATTCAAGGAATTAGAGAACATGCAGACCAAGGTACTCCTGCTGTATTGTCGAATAATCCTATTTTGCATAAACCGTTTGATGACTTGGCTACTAATGTTTTAGAGCAATTACAAAACAGAAACCAAAATCAAGCACCAAGTCAAATCATCAGAACGGAAAACTAATATTGTGTTCTAATGTTAATATATTACATTTAATTAAAAATTAATTATGACAAATGAAGAAAGACAGGCTTTAATCAAATCAGTTGATGAAGCGTTGAATGATATTAGACCTCATTTAGAAGTAGATGGCGGAAATATTGAAGTTATTGATGTAACTGACGAAATGATTGTTCATGTTAAATGGCTAGGGAATTGTTCTTCTTGCAATATGTCTCAAATGACTATGAAAGCGGGAGTTGAACATACTTTAAAAAATAGAGTTCCTGGAATTGAAGGCGTTTTAGCTATAAATGGAGTTGGGGTATGAACCGAAAGGAATTAGTTAAACAAATAAAGTCAAAATCCAGCTATTTATGTGTCGGTCTTGATACTGATATTCATAAAATTCCTTCTATTTTTAGGCAATGCGATGACCCTATTTTTGAGTTTAACAAAATGGTTATTGATGCGACTGTTGACCATTGTGTCTCTTATAAGCCTAATATTGCTTTTTATGAAGCTGAAGGTTCAAAAGGCTGGGAATCACTCCAGAAAACAATCGAATATATTCCCGATTCTCATTTCACAATTGCAGATGCAAAACGTGGAGATATAGGAAATACTTCTAATTTGTATGCCAAAACATTTTTTAAAACGTACGAATTTGACTCTGTTACTGTAGCTCCTTATATGGGGGTGGACTCTGTAACGCCTTTTTTGGAGTATTTAGATAAATGGGTGATTTTATTAGGCTTAACTTCAAATACAGGAAGCCAAGATTTTCAGAATATTGAAAGCAAAGAAGGAGAGCCTTTGTTTGAATCAGTACTTCGAAAAGCTCAAGAGTGGGGGAGTCCTGACAATTTGATGTTTGTGATTGGTGCCACCCATCCTCAAATGTTTTCTCGCATTAGAAAAATTGCTCCCAATAATTTCTTGTTAGTACCTGGGGTTGGTACTCAAGGAGGAGATTTAGAGAGCCTTTCTATAGCCGGTTTTAATGATGATATAGGTTTGCTGGTTAATTCTTCGAGAGGCATTATCTATGCAGGAGATAAACCTGCGGATATTAAAAAAGCTGCTGAGACCCTTCATGAATCTATGAAATCCTTACTAAACGAACACTTCTAACAACTTATAACTTGCATTATGGCATTACCTAAAGCACAATTAAAACTTAAAAACACATTATTATTTTTCGTTGGCTTAGCTCTTTTTAACTATGTTTCTAAGCAACTGGGATATGGATTACCTATCAGTAGGTTGGTAGATGTGGTTTGCCAGATTGTAATTTGTTTAATACTCGTTTATAACATTTATTTGTACTCTAAGAATAAAAAAACGGAGTAAAATCAATGACTTTACTCCGCTTTCATATTTTTAAAATAAGCTTTTATAATCCGCCTATCATTTTTTCTGGTCTCACCCATTCATCAAATTCGTCACTGGTCAATAAGCCTAATTCAATGGCAGATTCTTTTAGTGTAGAATTATTAGCATAAGCATGTTTTGCTATTTTGGCAGCATTATCATAACCAATTTTAGTATTCAATGCCGTAACTAACATCAAACTATTATTCAGGTTCTGTTTGATTCTGTCGTGGTTAGGGGTAATTCCAACAGCACAGTTGTCGTTAAAACTAACACAAGCCTCACCAATTAATTTAGCACTCATCAAGAAATTAAAAATCATCATCGGCTTGAAAACATTCAACTCAAAATGACCATTCATTCCACCAACGTTGATAGCTACATCATTACCCATAACTTGAGCCATCGCCATTGTAATAGCCTCCGATTGAGTTGGGTTAACTTTTCCTGGCATAATAGAAGAGCCAGGTTCATTGGCGGGAATAATAATTTCTCCGATACCACATCTTGGTCCCGAAGCCAACATCCTAATATCGTTTCCTATTTTCATTAAAGAAACTGCAACGGTTTTTAAAGCACCATGTGTTTCAACGATTGCATCATGAGCCGCTAATGCTTCAAATTTATTAGGAGCAGTGACAAAAGGCAAACCTGTTAAGTTGGCAATATGTCCAGCTACTTT
>CALAJP010000207.1 GCA_937922815.1 uncultured Saprospiraceae bacterium | reverse complement strand
ATACGAAAAAACAATTAAAAATAGAATATTAGACAATATTACGAATTGGATTGTATGAGAGAAAAAACAGGAATTTTTATTTCAATCAAGGAAAGCACGGAATCTAATACCCATAGGTATTAAGATGAGTACTTGACGAAGAGTGAAGTAAAAAGAACATTTTTAATCCCTATGAATTCATTTGTAATAATGTCTATTATTCGGGTTGAAAATTATGCATAAAACAACTCCTTAAATAATAAAATTGAGATGTATTTGTTTTCATTATTGCTAGCTATGGTTTGTTTTCCTATTCACTTAATTCATAACAACCAATGTCAGGTGTTGTATTCGACCTTAAATTATCGTCTATGTCAGTCGATATGTCCGAAATAGGAATTGCTTTATTTAATAATACGGAACTACTATCGGGAATAAAATTGCGTTCGTCTATACTTTGATAAAGTTTTTCAGTATTATCTAATATAATGCAGTCTTTGCACCTATCCATAAAATCAGCATAGTCAGGGTCCTCTAAAACTTCATTAACTTGTACGGCAGAGTTGGTAAAAGAATAATCAAAAAAAGCAGGGTCTTCGGCAGGAACCAAATTATCTAAATTGATTTCATCAGTAGTTGAACCACTAAATACACAATTTCTAAACCTAGCCGTTAAGCCTGTATAAAAACAAGTATTGGCATCTAAACAGAAATAGTTAGACAGACGCAAACCTTCTGTTTTGTTTCCACTACTTGAAATAGTACAATAGTCGAAGCTGTAATTTCCACCATAAGTAATGTTTATAGATTCTTCTCCATTGTTAGTAAACAAGCAATTTTTAGCATTTACGGCTGCATTAATGGCCACCAAACCAAAGCTACTGGTATTTTGGATAGTTGTATTCTGTAGATTAACTACGGCTGCCGAATCTGCCCAAAGTCCAACGGTACTATTTTCGACTCTTGTATAAGAAAAGTCTATTTGACCATCGTTCAATGCTCGAATTCCTGACCATTGCCCTGATTGGGTATCAAATTCTTCTTCTAATCGAGAATCGGTAAATAATACAGGGTTTTCTTTCGTGCCTTGAGTGGTCAGTTTTCCATCGGGGTTTATTAATATCAAACCTTCATTAAAAAATGAAATTTCATTATCGTTTTCGATTCGCCCTACGCCACCATAAACATAGATTTCTGTTCCTTCGGGAATCACTAATTCACAACTATCAATTACAAAAATACCATAAATGATGTATGGTTTGGGGTCGTCCCAAGTAATTGTATTCAAATCACAAGTCAGTTTCGATAGTGCTCCTTTAGCATTGAGTTGAGGAATATAATTTGCGTTTTGTCCCCATGCACTTAGTGTTATTGAGTGTGAATCTCCATTTAAGTCCATTAATAATTCTTCATTAATAATAAAAGGAGAAGCACTTACATTCTGGTCTGGGTCAACCGTTACTTCGACAAAAACATAGATGCTATCATTGCTAGGAATGGAAATTTTATCTAGTTGGTCGCTAGTCAGTCCATCAACGTTATATCTAAAAAAACTTGCTGAACCGCCCGACAATCTAAAATTATTCAATTCTACTGCACCATCATTGTCATTATAGACTTTGAAAGATAGTGTGGTAGACCCAATTTGCGTAAAAACAGTATCAAAAGTGAGCGTATCGGTAGAAAAACGAAGCGATAAACCAGAATCTGTCAAAATAGTATCGTCTGTATTACAAGACGAAAAAACCATTGTCCCTAAAACAAAAACAGATAAAATATATTGTATTGTCGTACGAATTTTCATAATAATAGGCTTAAATGCAAATAGGTTGTGAACTTGAAATCGATAATTATTCTCCAAATATTTTAGACAATTGTTGTTCTAAAGTATGTGCTCTTAGCTTGGTAGCGATTATTCTACCAGTTGGGTCAACCAAAACGGTATGAGGAATTGACCGAACGCCATAAGGTTTGGATAATTCACTTGCCCAACCTTTCAAATCACTAATGTGTTCCCACGTTAATTGATCTTGTTCTATTGCTTTTACCCAACGGTCTTTATTTTGATCTAAGCTAACGCCTAATATTTCGAATCCTTTTTCTTTATATTTATTATAAACTTTAACCACATTTGGGTTCTCTCTTCGGCATGGACCACACCACGAAGCCCAGAAATCGATTAATAAGTATTTGCCTTTATAATCAGAAACGTTTATCGTTTTTCCGTCAGGTGTAGTTCCTGTAATTTCAGGAGCAATGCTTCCATTGGCACCATTCATTTTAATAACCATTTGGTTAAGAACTTTTGTTCCGACAGGGTTAGTATCTTTATATTTGTTGATATAATCTTCGGCAATTTTAGTCCCTATAGAAGCACTCATATTCAGTAGGGTAGAAGCAGCAGCTCCTAAAGCATAGGCTTTATTTATTTCACTAACTTTTCCGATTTGGTTACGAATAGCAGATAGTTTTTCTTCTTCGTTAAGCGATTTAGACAGTTGTATTTTTCTAACGAATGCTCCAAAAGCATTATTAATAAAAGGAACTTCAACCGTAGCTTGCAGATTCATATTGTCAAAAAAGTGTTCAAGGTTCCACGCTTTAATTTGCTGTTCATTTTTTAAATCAGGATTGATTTTTTGGATAGCAGGAGCAACCGAATAAACCAATTGGGGGTTGATGGCTGCAATAGAATCAAGAATAAAATCTACACGTTTGTTGTAAGCTTGAAATTCTTTTTTTAGAAGATTCTTTTCTTTTTTGTTCTCCAATTTTAAGTAAGAAAGTTGCTTTTGAGCAATTGATTCTTGTTGACTAACCAAAGAAGTTAATAATTCGCTTAGGTCAGGGTTGTTATCTGCCTTTATCATTCTCGATTTATTGAATAATTGGCAGTTGGTAACCAAATAACTTTCAGGGTTGTTAGGAATAAAAACACCTTTCATATTATTGTTTGCAGTACCAAAAAAAGTATAAGGTCTCTGTTTGCTGGTTTCAAAATAATATTTATCACCATCAACTTTTATGGGTTTATTGATAGCTTCAAAACCAACACCATCAAAACGGTACTCATGGACTTGGTTTGTTCCACAGCCAATAGCATAAACTTGAAATGTGTTAGATTGGCTATAAAGAGAACCTAAAAGTGTAAAAAAGACAACAAAACTGAAAATAGACTTCATAATATTGGTATTGCAATTAAAAGTTTTTAAAATTTCCATACAAAGGTAAAGGCTTAATTGTTTATTAGTAACAAATTATAGGTATAATTGAGTTTCAATAATCTCATTTTCTTTTAAAAAACAAATATTTTGGTTATCTCAACTTACCACTTTTAAATAAACGATAGGTATTCGGACTTAAGTATTTTAATATAAACTATAGATATATGAAATTTTTGTATGCGTTTGTTATCTTTAGTAAACAAAGAATTTTTTTTACAAGGGGGGGCAAATAAAGTTGCTGTAAAAATAGTGTATATCAGAAAAAATAAAATATACAGTAATCACAACAGCAGTGTTTTTATAATATAAATAAGCAGATGAAGAAAAAAGGCATTATAATAGTTATCGCCATTATGGCTATAGCGTTGATAGGAAGTTTATCTATCCAAGCATATTACATTGCTCAGGCCTTAAAATTGAATCAGGAACAGTTTGAAAAAAATGTTTTTGCTTCTTTGCAAAGTGTTTCTAGTATTTTGGAGAAACAAAATGGCGGTTTGTTAAAGCAACAAGCCAAGCAACTCGAAAAAATAACTCAATCATTTAGTGCGGATTTACCCTCTTCTTTGACTACAGCTCCATTGAAATCGCCTGAATCTATATTAAGGGATAATGCTCGTGTAGATGGAGTGCTCGAAAATATGAGGAAACAAATGGATATCAGTGAATTAATTGAGGATTTGGAAGTTTTAGATAAACTGATTGCATCTGAAGTTAAAGATGTAGGAATAGATGCTAGTTATAACTATGGTGTTTATTCGAACAAGGAAGAAGATTTTGTAATTGTAAATGGTGGGTTTGTTGTTCCCGACGGAAGTTCTACATTGGTAGGCTCTACTTCTGATTTATCCAGCTCTAAGTTTCAGGTTCAATTATTTCCGATGGGATTACAACATTCGGGAAAATTGTTTATCCATTTTCCTTCTACGGTAGAAGTTATTAGTGCTACTATAATAAGGACTATGCTGGCTGCCATTATTTTTGCACTCTGTATATTAGGCTGTTTTTCTTATGCAATGTTTGTCATATTTACACAAAAGAAAATTTCTACCATGAAAATGGACTTTGTTAATAATATGACGCACGAGTTTAAAACGCCAATTGCTACCATTTCTTTGGCGTCTGATTCTATTAATAACCCTAAGATTATTACTCAACAGGAAAAAGTAAGGCGATTTACCAAAATTATTAAACAAGAAAATAAACGGATGTTGGCACAAGTAGAAAAAGTGCTGCAAATGGCAACGTTGGAAAAGAAAGATTTTGTACTCAAAAAAGAGGAACTTGATATAAACTATTTAATCCATCAGGCTGCTGAAAACATTAGCTTGCAATTAGAACCCAAAGGAGGTCAGATTAAAGTGGAATTAGATTCTGATATAAGAGTATTAAGAGCAGATAAAAACCATATTTCTAATGTTTTGAACAATTTGCTAGATAATGCAAATAAATATACGCCTAACAACCCTATGATTACGGTAGTGTCTAAGCAGTTGAAACAAAGTGTGATGATTCAAGTAATTGATAATGGAATAGGAATGACCAAAGAACAGGTCAAGCATGTTTTTGCTAAGTTTTACCGTGCACATACCGGAAACTTGCATGATGTCAAGGGGTTTGGATTAGGGCTGAGCTATGTGCAAGCAATCATTAATGCTCATCAAGGAAAGGTTAGGGTGAAAAGTGAACCAGGAAAAGGAAGCACTTTTACCATTTTACTACCCATGCAATAATAAAAAATCAAGATGAAAATAGAAGAACAAATAGATATTCTCATTCAGCAGGTACATGCAGAAAGACAAGGCGAAATTGATTTTTATCAACAAAAGATTGCAAGTCTTTCGATATCTGACAAAAAAAAGGCAGGCTATACTTGGTATCCTGTAGACATTACAAAGTCAGGATTTGCAATTGGTGATTTTTCGTTTGTGCAAGTTGAAATCCCTGCTCCCAAAGCCCATCAATTTCGTTCGGGGCACATGGTAAGGTTGTATAGTTTGCTAGAAGGGGAGGGCGCTGAAATGATGGGAAGTATCAAATTTGTTACTCGACAACGAATGAGGATTTTTTTTAGACAAGGACATTTACCTGATTGGTTGCACAAAGGAATGATTGGCGTTGATTTATTGTTCGATGAACGCACATTCGACGAAATGGAACGAGCTTTGAAAGTTGTAAAGTCAATAGACAAAGGCCCCGTTGCTAACCTAAAAAAAGTATTTTTTGGGAATGAAGCCCCTCAATTAAATCAATATAGTTACCAAAATATAAAACTGAACGATTCTCAGAACTTCGCCATTGGGTCAATGCTTGGCAATAAAGAATTGAGTATTATTCATGGACCTCCAGGAACAGGAAAAACCACCACTCTAGTCGCTGTTATTCAATCATTAATTAAAAACAAAGAGAGAATTTTAGTTTGTGCAGCTTCTAATTCTGCGACCGATTTAATGACTCTACGGATGAAAGAAAAAGGGGTAAATGTGGTCAGAGTAGGAAATATTACTCGAATAGATGAGGGGATTATTGACAGCACTTTAGATGCGAAAGTCGCCAACCACCCAGATAGTAAGAGGATTAAAAAAATAAAAATTGAAGCGGAGCAAAGCAGAAAATTGGCTCAGAAATATAAACGTAATTTTGATGCTAATGCTAGAATGGAACGAAAACAATTATATCAAACCGCTTCGGAGCTAAAAGCATGGGCTGCTCAGTTGGAGGAACGTGTTGTTGGGCAAATATTGGAGGATGCTGATGTGATTACGACGACCTTGGTTGGTGCGGCTAATTCACTTCTTCATCAGCAAAGCTTTACTTGTTTACTTATCGATGAAGCTGCTCAAGCTTTAGAACCTGCTTGTTGGATACCTATTGTAAAAGCACAAAAAGTAATTATGGCTGGTGACCCATTACAGTTGCCTCCTACGATAAAGTCGACTAAGGCACAAAAGCTAGGTATGGGAATTACGCAAATGGAACGTTTGATGAAAAAACATCCCGATGCTGTAAACTTATTGAATACCCAATATAGAATGAACGATGCAATTATGCAGTTTTCAAATGCATATTTTTATAATGGTGAATTACAATCAGGTGATGGAGTAGGCGAAGCTAAGTTAGCAAATGATTCGTTTACTGCCCTAGAATTTATTGATACGGCAGGGTGTGGGTTTGAAGAAAAAAAGGAAGACCAAAACTATAGTAAGTATAATCCCGATGAGTTTAATATTCTTCGAGAGCATTTATACCAGTCGCTGGCGAATAATGTTATTGAAAATCATCATTCTATAGGTATTATATCTCCTTATAAAAAACAAGTCCTGTGGATGCAAGATGATTATAAAGTAGATGAGCAGTTAGAAGGGCTTGATATTACGATAGATACAATAGATGCCTTTCAGGGACAAGAAAGAGATGTTATTTATATCAGTTTAGTAAGGTCAAATGAAAAGGGCGAAATAGGATTTTTAAAAGATTATCGTCGTCTTAATGTTGCATTGACAAGAGCTAAGAAAAAACTTGTAGTGGTGGGGGATAGTGCAACAATAGGCTTGGATAAATTCTTTTCATCTTTCATTGATTATGTAGAAAAGTCGGGTAGTTATAGAAGTGCATGGGAATTTATGGTATAAAAAAACAATACATCTGTAAAAATAAAATACTTAATGTTTTAATCTCTAAATAAGTAAACATTGCGATTTTATTTCTTTTAAAAAATACACTTGTGTGCATGGTTTTTGTCGTCTGCTTGGCATTTTATTTGCCATTATAGAAAGTAAATGATATAAACATCCCACTAAAATGAGAAACACGACAAACATAAAATTATTACCATTATTACTTCTAATATTAGTATTTTCTTGTACAAGAGACGAAGACGGGGGTATTGTAAGGTTGAGTAAAGATAAGTTCGAAAAAGAAGATGCTAAAATAATAGGTGAGGCATTGAAAGAAGATTTAGATGCCTATTATGGAGAAGAGCTAATTAACCCTGTTGAAAATATAATGGCTCAAGATTATTTAGAAAAACTATACGAAACGATACTTCAAACCCCAGAAGTTGAGCAAAGAATACATTTCGATTGGACGATTTCGATGATTCAAGATGATGAAAGTTTAGAAATGTTTTCTATTCCTGGAGGACATTTATATATAACTACGGGCTTATTAAAATTTGTAGAAGCAGAAAGCCAATTAATGATGATGTTGGCACATGAGGTTTACTATTCAGACCGTTTATTGTTTATAGATAAATTGAAAGAGCAATTCGGAGGAGAAGAGTTAGGAAACATTCTATTAGAAAATGACGATGCTAAAGTTAGCACAATGGCTCAATATTTAAGAGATTTAACTATTGACAGTGATAATGTAACAGAAGCCGACGAATTTGCCATTAATACAGTTTGTCCATTTAGATATGATACGGAGAGTTTAAATCAAATTCTTTCTGCCGATAATAATAGTCAATTGAAGTGGGTGGTGAATAGGCCTCCGACAACAGAACGAGTCGAAATGTTAATTAATAGTTCTGTATTGTGTGGTAATCAAGATAGACAATTTCCAGAAAGGTATAATTACTTCAAAAACTTCCTCTTACCAAAGTAATACGCCAGATACGAGGTTAATTCTCGAAAAAGCTGTGATTAATCATCACAGCTTTTTTTGTGTAACAAACGATGTCTTATTTTTTTTAAAAATTTAAAGCATCGTTCAAATTATACATATCTTAAATATTCATTATGCTTAAAATATTGTAGGGTAATTTCTTACTAATGTATATAGGGGGTAGCGTTGTTTGATCAAGAATGAATGTCACAAAAATAGGCTTTAAATCGGGGGTTAGGGGCTTTGTTTGGCATAGTAATTGGCTTTGTATATATGAAACTAACATACAAAATAACACACATATTAATGAAAATTCTACAACTCAAGTTTATCGCTTTGGCAATTGTATTTTGTTGCCTAAAGTCAATAAATGCACAAGATATTCACTATTCGCATGTTCATACAGCACCATTATATTTTAACCCTGCAATGACAGGAGTGTTCAACGGTGGTAATATTAGACTAGTGGCTAATGGACGTAGTCAATGGCAAAGTTTTACAGAAGGATACAATACCGCTCTTGCGTCTGCGGACATGAAAGTAGGGAGTTTAGGTAGTAGTATACTAGGTGCAGGACTACAGCTTTATTCTGATAGAGCTGGTGAATTAGATTTTGGAAAAACAGGAGCGAACCTTACAACATCTGTTCTGATGCCGCTAAGTAGGAATTCAGAGCACTTTATATCTTTTGGAATGAGTGCAGGTTTGGTTATGAATCACATTGACCTTACAAGGTTGAAAGGAAATGATAATGAACCCAATGGAACACTTAATTTCTCTAATTCGAAAAACTATTTTGACCTTTCTGCAGGAGGAACTTACTTCGCAACACGAGACGAATTCAACTACTTTTATATAGGTGCTTCGGTGTCACATATAAATAAACCAAATGTTTCATTTGCAGAGGAAGGATTCTCTGAATTAGCATCAAAATTAACAATACATGGTGGAGGTTCTTATGCATTAAACAAAGTGATTGCATTACAACCAACTTTTGTTTATTATTCGCAGGGGGCACAAAACCAATTTTATGGAGGTACATTTGTGAAGTTCTCTAAAACAGTATTTACCAAGAACAATAAAATACACAGAGGTCAAACCTCTCTTTATGCTGGTGCTTGGGCTAGAGTTGCAAAAGCTGCATTTACTACTTTAGATGCTATTGTACTATCAATGAGAGCTGACTTTGGAACAACATCTGTAACACTGTCATTGGATTATAATATATCCTCATTAAGTGCAGTTTCAGGTGGGGTAGGTGCACCTGAGTTGTCCGTTACACATATTATTAATAATAGAAGATTAGAGAGAAACTTGTCAAGAATTGTTTGTCCCACTTTATAAAATTGCTTAATTACAATCACTATACGTTTAGAGTGATTGTAATTAAGAGAAATTTTTAAGTGTTATTATGTTAGTTATCGAGGCATTTTTAGTGTAAAAGTGCTTCGATTTTTTGTTTTACGGATTTGAAGTTGAACGCCTTTACAGACTGGGCTAATTTATTTTCTATTTCTGAAAGACATAAATTTCCAATACTGCCCTCGTGGCTATGATTAATGTTAGTGCTTGGGTTAAAATTATTGTTTTCTATATCCATCCCTACTTGTTTATAGGCATCTCTAAATGGAATACCTTCCATAACCAATTTGTTAACAACCTCTACACTATATAGAAATTGGTATTTAGGGTCGTTAAGAATATTTTTATTAATCTGAATTTGAGGCATGACGAACAACATGATATCTATGATTTGTTCCATGGTATCTATTCCTTTGAATAGAGATTCTTTCAAAAGTTGAAAATCCCTATGGTAACCAGTAGATAGATTACTCGTCATTTGGGCAATTTCGTTAGGCAATGAAATTAGTTGATTGGTTTTGGAACGTGTTAGTTCAAAAACATCAGGATTCTTTTTGTGTGGCATAATGCTAGAGCCTGTGGTTAATTCATCGGGAAATTTTATAAATCCATGGTTTTGACCAATATATAAACATACATCAGAGGCTAATTTATTCATCGTTAATGCTGATGCAGAAAGTCCTGTGGCAAGAAAATATTCGGAACGACCTCTACCGTATTGTGCATTAATGACATTAAAACTTAAACTTTCAAAACCTAATAGTTCGGTAGTTAATGTTCTGTTCAAAGGGAACGAAGACCCATAGCCAGCAGCAGAACCTAATGGATTTTGATTAATTATTTTATAAATACTTTGCCAGTAAGTAATATCATCAACCAAACTTTCGGCAAAAGCACTGAACCAAAGCCCAAAAGAAGATGGCATTGCGATTTGCATGTGCGTATAACCTGGCATTAAAACATCCTTGTATTGTTCACTTAATTCAAGAAACATTTTAGCCAACTTTTCTAAGCCAACAACGATATTTTCTATTTTATGCCTAAAGAATAAACGTAAATCGACTAAAACTTGATCATTTCTAGATCTACCAGAATGGATTTTCTTTCCTGTGTCGCCTAATTTACGAGTTAATTCAAGTTCTATTTGAGAATGAACATCTTCAATACCTGGTTCTATAACAAACTTTCCTGTTTCTATATCTTCTTTTAATATTCGTTGAAGCTCTAAAACAAGGTCTGTAGTTTCGTGGTTGGTTAGTAAATTTATAGAATTTAACATTTTAGTATGGGCGATAGAACCCCAAACATCGAAAGGAGCTAAAGCTAAATCTAACTCATTATCATTACCTATTGTGAAGTTTTCTACCTTCTTTTCAATTTCAAGTTCTTTTTGCCACAGCTTCATGTTATCCCTTTTTTAAGTTCAATTAATGTTTAATTTTTGAGAATCAAAGATACAAAATGGAATTAAATTAAGAGCTATCGAGCTAAAGTCGATATTGTTATGTTGTTGTATCGGTGTAATTATGGTTGAAAAAAGGTTTAATATCTAAAGATAAAGGGAGTTTCTTTTAAAGAGTTATG
>CALAJP010000206.1 GCA_937922815.1 uncultured Saprospiraceae bacterium | reverse complement strand
TATTTTCATTAAAGAAACTGCAACGGTTTTTAAAGCACCATGTGTTTCAACGATTGCATCATGAGCCGCTAATGCTTCAAATTTATTAGGAGCAGTGACAAAAGGCAAACCTGTTAAGTTGGCAATATGTCCAGCTACTTTTTCTGCATATCCTTTGGGAGTATTTAAGCCCGTACCTACGGCTGTACCACCTAAGGCCAATTCAGATAAGTGAGCGAGTGAATTTTTAATAGCCTTTATGCCATGTTCTAATTGTGCGGCATAGCCTGATAGTTCTTGTCCAAGGGTTAAAGGCGTTGCATCCATGAAATGGGTACGCCCTATTTTTACTACTTTTTGAAATTCTTCTGCCTTAGCAGAAAGCGTAGCGTGCAATTTTTCTATGCCTGGTATTGTTGTTTCTACTACCATTTTATAAGCAGCAATATGCATGGCAGTAGGAAAAGTATCATTTGAAGATTGAGATTTATTCACATCATCGTTGGGGTGTAACGCTTTTTCAGCATCTAACAAGTCGCCACCATTTATAACATGACCTCTATTCGCTACCACCTCATTTACGTTCATGTTCGATTGTGTTCCCGAACCTGTTTGCCAAACCACTAATGGAAATTGGTCATTTAACTGATTGTCTAAAATTTCTTCACAGACTTTAGCTATCAAATCAGCTTTCTTTTGGTCTAAAACTCCTAATTCAGCATTAGTAATAGCCGCGGCTTTTTTCAAATAAGCAAAAGCGTGAACCACTTCTCTAGGCATTTTCTGTCCTCCAATCTTAAAGTTTTGGATAGATCGCTGTGTTTGGGCAGCCCAATATTTGTCAGCAGGTACATCTATATTACCAATACTATCTTTTTCAATTCTTGTCTTCATAACTGTAGAATAATTTAAATTAAATCCTATGATATTTTTTTTGCAAATATAAGAGAATAGGCATTAGTAAAAAGCAATATGTAGTTTTTTATACCAAAATATAGGCAGCTTACGTATTAGAATATTTTTATTCGACAAAAAAAATACATAGTTTTGTATCCAAATATTTATTTTATATAATGGTAGAATTACAAAATTTTTATAGTTCTTGTTTTACAGTAGATAATATTATTTTCGGATTTGAAAATGGTGATATCAAAGTCTTGCTAATAAAAAGAGGAGAAGAGCCCTATATGAGCCAGTGGGCTTTACCTGGTTATTTTGTTAATGAAAATGAGTCTCTAAGAGGTGCAGCTAGGCGTGTTTTAAAACAATTGACAAGTATTGAGAATGTCTTTTTAGAGCAGATTGGTGCTTTTGGAGAAATAGACAGACACCCATCGGGCAGAGTTGTTACAGTTGCTTATTATTCTTTGATAAAAATAGCTGATTATCAAGTAACTGCTTCCTCCATAGCAAGAAAAGCTTCTTGGTTTAAATTGGATGAAATTGAAAATTTGGCATTTGACCATAGAAAAATATTAGACAAAGCATTAAATCAATTACGCTGGAGTGTTAGAATAAACCCTGTTGGATTTGAATTATTACCACCCAAATTTACGCTTACTGATATTCAAAAACTTTACGAAACTATTTTGGATATCAAACTAGATAAAAGAAATTTTAGAAAAAAAATACTTTCTACAGGCTTATTAGAATCGTTAGGCGAAAGTCAAATAGGAGTTGCCCATCGTCCTGCGTTACTTTATAGATTTAACGAAGAAGCCTACAACGAATTATCTGATAAAGACTTCTTATTAGCAATCTAATTTCATTCAATGGTGAGTTGTAATAGCATGGTTGAAATTTAACTCACAATCGTTTTTATAATCTTGATTTAAACAAGTAATGGCACCAAATCAATCAAAGTAAGTGTATTCAAAACTCACTGCATGAAAATGGTCAAAAAAAGGAGTGTTTTACATCTTAAAAAATCTTATCTTTGCAAGACTTTTCTATAGAGATTAGTTTATCATGCTGTTTGGCATTAAAGAACTTAAATAATATCACATAAGAATATATATGCAAAAAAATATTAGAAATTTTTGTGTAATCGCACATATTGACCACGGGAAAAGTACACTTTCCGATCGTTTATTAGAATTTACAAGTACCATTTCTCAGCGTGAGATGCAATCTCAAGCACTTGATGATATGGATTTGGAAAGAGAAAGAGGAATTACGATTAAAAGTCATGCTATTCAGATGTATTACAAAGCATCTGATGACGAAACCTATACTTTCAATTTGATTGATACTCCCGGTCACGTAGATTTTTCTTACGAAGTGTCCCGTTCTATTGCTGCCTGTGAAGGCG
Organism: uncultured Saprospiraceae bacterium; assembly: GCA_937922815.1. Lineage (GTDB taxonomy): Bacteria > Bacteroidota > Bacteroidia > Chitinophagales > Saprospiraceae > CALAJP01. The sequence continues at coordinate 15,164 of CALAJP010000206.1, read as the reverse complement.
CATTATTATTAGTGGATGCGAGTCAAGGTATTCAAGCTCAGACTATTTCTAACCTTTATTTGGCGATTGAACATGATTTAGAAATCATCCCTATATTGAATAAAGTCGATATGGATAGTGCCATGATAGAAGAAGTTTCTGATCAAATTATTGATTTATTAGGTTGTGATATTGATGAAATTTTACACGCCAGTGGTAAAACAGGTTTAGGTGTTCCTGATATCATGGAAGCAGTTGTAGAAAGAATTCCTGCACCGAAAGGAGACCCTAAAGCTCCCCTTCAAGCATTAATTTTTGATTCCGTTTTTAATCAATTTAGAGGTGCAATCGCTTATTTCAGAATTTACAATGGTAAAATTTCTAAAGGCGACCAGATTCAATTTATGAATACTGGTAATAAGTATGGAGCTGATGAAGTAGGTATTCTTCAAATTGATATGGTCTCAAAAAAGACACTTCATGCTGGCGATGTTGGATATATCGTAACTGGAATAAAAGAGTCTAAAGAAATTAAAGTTGGGGATACGATTACCTTGGATGATAACCCATGTGAAGAAGCTATTCAAGGTTTCGAAGAAGTAAAACCAATGGTTTTTGCGGGTATTTTCCCTATCGACAACGATGATTTTGAAGATTTAAGGGATTCGTTAGAAAAACTTCAGCTTAACGATGCTTCATTGGTTTTCGAACCGGAAACATCAACAGCCTTAGGTTTTGGTTTTAGATGTGGATTTTTAGGGACGCTACATTTGGAGATTATTCAAGAGCGATTATCTAGAGAATTTAATCAAGAAGTAATCACTACGGTACCCAACGTATCGTATTTTGCCTATACAAAAAAAGAAGATGAGTTATTAATCAATATGCCATCTGAATTGCCTGATCCAACTCTTTTGGATCGTGTTGAAGAACCTTATATTTCTGCTCAAATTATTACGAAGCCTGAATATATTGGTACGATTATGACCTTGTGTTTGGACAAAAGAGGGACGCTGAAAAAACAAAGCTATTTAACAGAAACAAGAGTTGAGTTAAGTTTTGAGCTTCCTTTGGCAGAGATTGTATTTGATTTTTATGACCGATTAAAGTCCGTTTCTAAAGGATATGCATCTTTCGATTATGCTCCAATAGATTACCGTTCTTCTGACTTGGTTCGTTTGGATATCAAATTAAACGGAGATCCTGTCGATGCACTTTCAGCATTGGTTCATAGAACAAAAGCAGAATACGTTGGTAGAAAAATTTGTAAAAAATTAAAAGAATTATTGCCAAGACAACAGTTCTTAATTGCTATTCAAGCTGCCATCGGAGCCAAAGTAATTGCAAGAGAAACCATTAGTGCCTTGAGAAAAGATGTTACTGCGAAATGTTATGGTGGTGATATTACTCGTAAAAGAAAATTGTTAGAGAAGCAAAAGAAAGGAAAGAAAAAAATGAGACAAATCGGGAACGTAGAAGTTCCTCAAAAAGCATTTTTAGAAGTATTAAAACTATAGTACTTTCTGAGAATCAAAATAAAGAGCCTCTTCGTTGTAAAATGAAGAGGCTTTTTGTATTTTTAGAAAAATAATATTTGTTTAGCTTGAAGTAAAGTATAAATATTTGAATGGATTATATTGAAATAAAAGGATACAAATCTATTAAATCTCAAAAAATTCCTTTGAACCCAATAAATATATTAATTGGAGCAAATGGAAGTGGTAAAAGTAATTTTATCTCTTTTTTTGAATTTTTAAATAGGTTGTATGAAAGAAAGCTAAATGAATATGTTGCTTTATCTGGAGGAGCCAATAAGTTTCTTCACAAAGGCCAAAGTATTACAGATATAATTTTTTTTAAAATTTCTTTTGACAGTAATGAGGAAAATTACTCATCTCAATTAGTATTAATATCTGATGCTAATCAGTTTATCTTTAATTTTGAAAGTTTACTCTATAGTGATGAAAATATAGCTTTAGAAAGTTATGGAAAAGAATCTCGTTTAAAAGTAATAGACCATTATGAGGCTAAGAACATTATTAAACATCTAAATGGATTTCGCAAATACCATTTCCATTACACTAACGATAAATCTCCTTTTACTAAGCTTTGCCATATAGAAAATGACATTAACTATTTATACTCTGATGGTTCAAATCTAGCTGCCATTTTGTTTAGTATCCAACAGAATGATAAGGTAATCTACAGTAGAATTATTAAAACGATACAATCTATTGCACCCTATTTTTCAGACTTTTACTTTGCTCCAAACAAAGAAAATTATATTCGGTTTTTATGGAAAGACAAGTATAGTGATATGACTTTTGGGGCAACAGACCTATCTGATGGAACGATTAGGTTTGTAGCTTTAACGGTTCTTTTTATGCAACCCGAATTACCTGATACGATTATCATTGATGAACCTGAACTTGGTTTACATCCATTTGCCATTTCCAAACTATCGGGAATGATAAAATCTGCTGCTGCAAAAGGCTGTCAAGTAATTCTAGCTACTCAATCTACTGATCTGATAAGCCACTTTTCTCCTAAAGATATAATTACAGTAGATCAAATTAATGGAGAATCCATATTTAATAGACTAAAAGAGGAAGAACTAAATCATTGGTTGGAAGAATATACCTTAGATGATTTATGGAAACGAAATATTATTTCTTCAGGACAACCTAATCATTAATTTTGAATGAAGAGACTAATAATTATTTGTGAAGGACCAACAGAGCAAGAATTTTGTAATAATATATTATCACCCTTTTTTATAACTAAAAATGTTTATATCCAAGCTCCATTGATTAAGAAATCTAAAGGTGGAATAGTAAAATGGAATGGTTTGAAAAAAGAGATTACATTACATTTAAAGTATGATTCAACTGCCTACGTAACTACTTTCTTTGATTATTACGGAATTACAGATAAATTCAATTTTCCTAACTGGAAAATAGCAATTAATGAATCGGATAAAAACAATAGCGTAAATATCCTTGAAAAAGGAATGAAATCTGATATAGATTCAAAATTTAAATTTCGTTTCATACCATATATTCAATTACATGAATTCGAAGGGTTGCTTTTTAATAATATAGAAACCTTTTACCAACAAATACCTAAAAATGAATTAATCGGAATTGAAGAATTGAAAAGTATTTTTGAAAATTATAGTAATCCCGAATTGATTAATGACAATAAAGAAACTTCACCATCACAAAGGTTATCACGAATTATAAAGGGTTATAACAAAGTAATTTATGGCAATATTCTTGCTGAATCAATAGGCTTAGCTAAAATCAGAAATAAATGCCCTCGATTTGATGGGTGGATAAGTCAATTAGAAAAGTTACCAAAAATCAATACATAAGATAATGAGTTCACAAATCAACAAAATCCTAATCGCCAACCGAGGAGAAATAGCATTACGAATCATGAAAACCATTCGTAAAATGGGATTGAAGTCTGTAGCTATTTATTCGGATGCTGATCGTTTAGCACCCCATACTTTATTTGCCGATGAGGCATATTATGTTGGAAAATCTCCGAGTAAAGATTCTTACCTTCAACAAAATAAAATTATTAATATTGCTAAAGAAAATAATATAGATGCTATTCACCCAGGCTATGGCTTCTTAAGTGAAAATGCTGAATTTGTCCAAAAAATTAAGGATGCAGGTTTGATTTTTATTGGACCATCGGCTCAAGCCATTGAAACAATGGGGGATAAAATTCAATCCAAAGAAACTGTCCTTGAATATGATATTCCTTTAGTTCCTGGAACAGAAGGTGCGATTGAAAATATAGAAGAAGCGATAAGTTTTGGAGAGAAATACGGCTATCCTATTTTAATTAAGGCTTCTGCTGGTGGTGGTGGAAAAGGAATGAGAGTTGTTAATGCTCAAAATGAATTGAAAGAACAACTACAACGAGCACAGAGCGAAGCACAAGCTGCTTTTGGAAATCCGAATGTTTTTATTGAAAAGTACGTCCAAAACCCTAGACATATTGAGTTTCAAATCATTGCCGATCAGCATGATAATTACTTACATCTTTTTGAGAGAGAATGTTCTATTCAACGGCGACACCAAAAAGTCGTTGAAGAAGCTCCATCGGCAGTGTTAACTCCCGAGTTAAGAGATAAAATGGGCAAAGCTGCCGTAGATGTAGCTAGAAGTTGCAATTATGAGGGAGTAGGTACAGTAGAGTTTTTGATTGACGATCAAAACAATTTTTATTTCCTAGAAATGAATACTCGTTTGCAGGTTGAACACCCTGTAACAGAACTAATTACGGGTTTAGATTTAGTAGAATGGCAAATTCATATTGCTAATGGTATCGAGTTGGATTTTAAACAAAAAGACCTTTCTATTAATGGGCATGCCATAGAACTTCGAGTTTATGCCGAAGACCCTAGTAATAATTTCCTACCTGATATTGGCAAATTGAATAAGTATGTTCACCCAAAGTCTTCGCAAGTCCGAGTAGATTCTGGTTATCGAGAAGGGATGGAAATTCCGATTTTTTATGACCCTCTTATTTCCAAGTTAATAGTGTATGCTTCTACTCGAAAAGAAGCCATCCAAGAATTAAAAATAGCTATTAATCAATATCAGATTGAAGGGGTAAAGACAACACTCTCTTTTGGACAATTTTTGGTAGAAAACGAAGCTTTTATTGCGGGAGATTTAGATACTGCATTTATTGCTAAATACTTTACAGACAAAAGTGATACACAACAGAACCAAGACGTTAAATTGGCGGGGGCTGTTGCTGCTTTAACCTATTATTTAGAAGAAGTAGATAAGGTGTAGCTTATTCTAATGACCAATCGATTGGCGTTTTATCAACAGATTCAAGGTATTGATTTGTTTTACTAAAGTGTTTACTTCCAAAAAATGCACCTCGTGCTAAGGGCGAAGGGTGGGCAGTATTTAGGATACAATGCTTGTCCGAATCGATTAATTTGGCTTTTGTCTTTGCATAATTTCCCCACAGTAGGAATACGATGTCTTTTTGCTCAGTACTGATTTTCTCAATGATATGGTCTGTAAAGCCTTGCCAACCTATGTTTTTGTGAGAGTTAGCTATGGTTGAACGAACAGTCAGTGTACTATTGAGTAATAAAACACCTTGTTTTGCCCAATTGGTTAAATCTCCATGTTGTACGATAGGAATATTGAGGTCAGTATTAAGTTCTTTATATATGTTTTTGAGAGAGGGAGGAACTTTTGTTAATGTTCTAGGAATGGAGAATGACAGACCTGTTGCTTGATGAGGTTGATGATATGGATCTTGACCAATAATGACGACTTTTAAATCTTTGAGAGCAAAAAATTGAAATGCCCTAAATACATCTTCTCTTTTTGGGTAAACCTCATAATGATTATACTCTTCGGCTAATTTTTGACAAAGAATGGAGTAGCTTTCAGTATTGAGCAATGGGTGTAGAAACTTATCCCAACCTTCGGAAAATTTATAAGGAAACATAAAATTAGAGTATTAAATCACCGCTACCTTGCCTGATAATTTCAATTTCATTATTGGACATATCGACAACTGTTGACGGTTCATGGTTACCTATACCGCCATCAATAACAAAATCGACTTGTTTTTGAAATTCTTCATAAATTTCGTAGGGGTCGGTGATATAATCATCTGTTTCATTTTCTTTCAAGGAAAGAGACAATAAGGGACGCCTTAACCCACATAAGATATTCTCAACTATTTCGTTATCAATAACTCGAACACCAATCGTTTTCCTCTTATTTTTGAATGATTTTGATATTTTTTGTTGGGCAGGCAGGATAAAAGTAAACGGACCAGGCGTATTTTTTTTAATAATCTTAAAGAAATTATTAGGAATAGACTTGGTGTATTGTTGGATTTGAGAGATATTTTGGCAAATAAATGTCAGATTAGTTTTAGAGACATCAAGCCCTCTAATTTTACAAATTTTTTCTACTGCCTTTGGGTGAGAAATATCACAACCAATTCCATAAACAGAATCAGTAGGGTAGATGATGACACCTCCTTTTTGTAAGGTTAAAATCACTTGATTGATAATTCTATCATCAGGATTATACGGATTAACTTCTACAAACATTCCCATTAGATAATTGTTTTATCTTTAATTTAGTATAAAAAGAATGCTAAGATAATAAAAGCCCGCTTTTAATTCATAATGTAAATTTACATCTGTTAATTAAAAACGGGATATAGGTATTTAAGGGGGATTTTACCTACGTTTTATGTTAATTGGAAAGTTATCACTTTAATTTCAAGATATTATTGCCACGTTTAAGTCCTGTTTTAGCACCAAATTCGTTTAATCTTGATTCGACAATATTTCTAGCTGCATCTTGAATTTGAACATCGCCTTGATTAATTTCAATAGCATCTTCAGCATTGATAATATTTTGTTTTTCTTCGGCTAATTTTTGTTCATATTCAGCAACGGCTTTAATCGCCTTTTCTTTTTCTTTTTCACTATCAGACAATTCCTTTTTTTGTTCTTTAAGCATTTTTTCTTCTGCTTTAAGGTCATTTTCAGTCTTGAAGAATTTTAATATATTCAGATACGTTTCTGCATTAGCGATTAGGTCGTCATAATCATCATCAGATTCGCTAACATAAACATCGCCTTCTTTTTTTACCCAGATGATAGTTTGAATAGTTTCTCCAACGGTCTGAAATGTATTGTAAACATTTACAGGTTTTCCATCTCCAATTCCATTCATTCTTGTTCCTTCGACCCAAAATTCTTGTGTTTTTTTAATTTTTTTAGGTTTTTTACCGAACTGTTTTATAAAGTAATTATATGCCGCTTTTACTTCGCTACTTTTTAAATCATTAAAACCTACAACTAATGCAGGAAATCTCCCGCCACTCATACTTTTGTCTTCCATTTTGATATAACTTGTAAATAAGTCATCATCCGTTAAGGTAGCTGCTTTTTCATTCAGCTTGTCAATTTTCATTTGAACCTCTTCTGCTCTTTGTTTAGATACATCTTCTTCGGATTGAGCGTGGAGTCCTTGAAATATAAAAAAAGTAACTATGAATAAAATAAAAGTTTTTTTCATAAGGCAGATTTTTAGTTTTAATTTAATAGACATTATTACGAATGAATTTATATGGATTAAAAATGTTCTTTTTACTTCACCCTTCGTCAAGTACTCATCTTAATACCTATGGGTATTAGATTCCGTGCTTTCCTTGCATGAAATAAAAATTCCTGTTTTTTCTCTCATACAATCCAATTCGTAATAATATCTAATGAGTATAAAATTATTCTAATATTCTTTTAGACTAATTAGAGTCGTGAAAGTTACAATATAATTTCCACCATTTTAAATTAGCGCCTATCTTTTAGAGTGAAAGTAATAAGGTAATTACACTTTTTCGACGATTTTTTTCAACTAACTATCGGTTTTTTTAGGTTTTTATAAGTAAACTTTATTATTTACACTCATATTTTATATATTTTTTAAATTAATACTTTTTTAATATGTCAAAAACTAGATTGACTCCTTTCGCAAGATTCTTTTTGTTTGTAATTCTTTTTGCTCCTATTGCTTATTTCGGTGCTGCTTTTATCACAGGAGAAGATCCTAAAAAGGGCTTAGAGCAAATTACAGGAAATAGCCAAAGTTCAACGGAAAATATTGAAGAAACCAAGGAAAACAAAGAAGAATCAACGTTAGTATTAGGTCAATTAAAGTCTGAGATTAAAAATCTTGAAAGTAAAGTTTCTCAATTAACTAAGGAATTAGAAAAAAGCAAATCTACTTTGGAGGATAAAGATAAGACCATAGAAAAACTTAAAATTCAATTAGAAACGCTAACCAACTTACATAAAAAATAATTTCTTCATCAATTCAAATTTTAATTATGTTCATTATAGAAATTCTGCTCTACGGATTAGCTTTTTTTATTGCCTCTAAATTCTTGTCAGGGGTTCATATGAAAGGCTATCTAAGTGCGGTGTTGGTTGCCCTTATTGTTGCCATTATTAACGGATTATTAGGCCATTATCTGGAACCAATTATGTCTAACTCAATTATTGTAAACCTAATAGTGTCAACAATCGTTATCAAAATAGCAGATAATTTTACGAGTGGTTTTCGCACAGACGGATGGTTACCTGCCCTTTATTTGGCCATATTAGTAGCTGTGTTAGCTTGGTTTATACCATTTATTTAGGGTTTGTAATTTTAGTCAAAATGTGTAGTTACGCATACTGCCATTATTAAATATGTTCTCGGTTTCGAAACTTTTATTGATTTTTTTCATAAAAATCTTTAAGTGTTTTACACTTTTCATCGAAAACAATATTTAAATAATGAGACAAATCTTAATGTTTTTTCTCTGTATTCTTTTTGGCTATACCAATGCACAAGAGTCCATTAGTACAAAACAAAAAAAGGCAGATGAATTATTCTACACATTCGCATATCCTGAGGCTATTAGATTATATGAAACTATTAGCGACAAAAAAAGGAATCAAAGCGTCGTAAGAAATTTGGCGGAGAGTTATCGAAAAATTGGAAAATACGCTAAGTCTGAAGGTTTATACCTAGAGTTACTAGAAAACAATGATAAGGAAGATTTGTATTGGTATATAAAAATGCTTGTTACGAATAACAAAAAAGAGCAGGCTTCGAATTATATGGGCAAATATATCAAATTGACCGAGACTGCTCCTCCGTATTTTGAAAACTACTATTCTAACATCTCTATATTATCAAACAGAAAAAGTAAAATTTCTATTAATAAAATTGCTGAAAATTCAAGTAACTCTGACTTTGGAGTAACAATATTAGGAGAGAATAAAATAATCTTTTCTTCTTCTAGGGATGAGTCTAAGTTAGTAAAAAATGTATGGAATTGGAATGAACAGCCATTTTTAGAGTTTTATACCGCTGAAGTTGGCGACGAACTTCATAAATTGAAGAATGTAAAAAAGGTGAAAAACGTATTTAGTTCTAAATTTCATAAAGGAACAGCTTCTTTTAATGAAAAATCAGGACGTTTCTTTTTTACGAGTAACCCCAATAGTGAAGTAGAAGGACTTACTAAAAAAGATGAATTTAAGCTTTATTTGTACATGACTACCATTGATGAGAATGATGAGTGGGGAGAAATTATTCCTTTCCCATACAATAGCAAAGAATATTCTCTTGGACACCCCGCATTAAGTGTTACAGGAGATACCGTATATTTTGCTTCTGATATGCCCGGCACTTTAGGAGGGACAGATATATTTTATAGTTACCTTGAAGGAGACCAATGGAGTGAACCGCAGCATCTGAAGGGTTCTATTAATACGCCAGGAAACGAAATGTTTCCTTATTTTCATGAGGGCGTTTTATTCTTTGCTTCTGATGCTCATTTAGGTTTTGGAGGATTGGACGTATTTTATTCAAGAATTATTGATAATGAATCCTTAAACCCTATAAATTTAGGAAGTAGCATTAATTCTAGTTATGATGATTTTAATTTAGTATTAAAATCAGAGGGAAGAATGGGGTATTTTTCGTCCAATAGACCTGGCGGGAAAGGAGACGACGATATTTATACCTTTAATAGTGTTGACAAAATATTTTCTGAAAGAGTACTCAGTGTTCAATTAATAGACAAAGACACTAACGAGCCAGTCAAAGCAAAAGTTGTTTTGCGTAATAATAAAGATAATTGGATGGACATCATGCAAGCCAAAGGGGCAAAATATGTACACTATCACGTGTTAGGTTTTGATTGTAATTTAGTGGTGGAAGCCGACGAGTATGAAGAATATGATAAAAAAATAGAACTAGAAAATATACCTAAATTCTCCGACAAGGTAATTTACATTCGTAAAATAGTTAACATTCAAGCAGATGAATTGACCGAACGTATTAAAAAGCATATCGAGGATACCGATTTTATGATAAGTGCTGATGGTGAGATGGTCAATACAAAATCAGATTTTAAAGCAACGACTTTGGATAAATGGAGGTTTCTTTTTAGAGACATTTTGAGTGCTAAAACGCCTACTACATTAACATCTACTAAGAATGGTACCGTCTTGACCGCTACTACGATTGATAATAACCTATCTTTAGAAGAGAAGTTTAATAAAGTGGTGGAGCATCTCGAAAACTCTGTGCTTAGGGACAGTCCTTTAGCTGAAAACGTAGTTGATGGTTCTACTGAAAATTCAGGCATAGCAGAGAACGAAGAACATGATTACTCTAATCGAAAAGATACAGATTTAATGAAAATTTATAGGTTGAAACCTATCTATTTCAATTTTGATAAAGCCATTATCCGAAAAGAGGACAAAGCTACCTTAGATAAAATAGTAGAGGTGATGAATGGCAACCTTAATATGAAAGTAGAAGTATTTTGTCATACTGATAGTAGGGGAGATGACTCTTATAACCTTTGGCTATCTAAGAAAAGATTGAAATCTACACTTTCCTATGTTCGTTCTCGAATCACAAAACCTAAAAGAATAAAAGGTAAAGGACTAGGTGAGAAGCAGTTATTAAATGACTGTAATAAAAGAAAATGCACAGAAGAGGAACACTTCCAAAATAGAAGAACTGAATTTTTAGTTAAAAAAAGCTAATTGTTTTATAAACAACGAATAATTATAAAAGGCGTGTTTAGGCTAACTCTAAACACGCCTTTGTTATATGTGCTGAAATTTATGCTATTTCTACTATCTTTACATCATAGCCAAATTTAATTTACATTCTTCAATTTACTTTAAATGCGAACTTCTTTTATCACTGTTATAGTTTCTTTTTTATTAACTTTTTCGTTAGTAGCACAAGAAAAAATTAATGTTCTTGCTTCGTTCTCTGTCCTTGCAGACATGACTCAAAATATAGGAGGAGATTTAATAGAAGTGAATACCTTAGTGCCAACAGGTTCTGATCCACATACACATGAACCTACCCCTAGAGATGCTAAGTTGGTGAATAATGCCGATTTAATTTTATTAAACGGACTTACTTTTGAAGGTTGGTTTAACGAATTAATTGAAAATTCGGGTACAAAAGCTACTACTTTTGTCGTTTCTACCGCAATTAAGCCAATTGAAAGTATTGCGTACAAAGATTCTTACGACCCCCATGCTTGGATGAATGTGCAGTACGGAATATCTTATGTTGAACAAATTGCTAAAAAGTTAATAGAATTAGACCCCTCTAATAAAAAAACTTACGAATTTAATTTAAGCGTGTATAAAAAACAGTTAGCAAAATTAGATTCTTATGTATTTGAAGAAATATCTAAAATTCCTAAAGCTCAACGTATTTTGATTACATCTCATGATGCATTTCAGTATTTTGGTATTCGATATGGTTTGAGATTAGAAGCAGTTTTGGGGACTTCTACCGACGCAGAGGTTCAAACTCAAGACCTAATGAGAGTTTCTAAACTGGTTCGTTCCGAAAACGTTCCTGCTGTTTTTATAGAAAGTACCGTAAATCCTAAATTATTAAAACAAATTGCTTCGGATAATAATGTAGAAATAGGAGGAAGTCTTTATGCGGATAGTTTGGGAGATGAGCATAGCCCTGCTCCTACGTATTACGACATGATTAAATACAATACAGATGTAATCGTAAAAGCAATGACCCAAAAAAGTAAAAATGTTAGCTCGGAAGTACCAATAGAAAAAGAAGAAAGTGGACCAAGAGTATGGTTCTTTATCGTTTTAGCAATAGTGACGGCATTGATATTATTATTGATTAAACGAAGAAGTGCTAATAAATAATGGGAAGAGAGTCTGTAATTAGTATTAAGAATCTGTCGGTTACTTATGACCGTAAAAAGGCGATTTCTAACGTATATTTAGAAATTGGTAGTGGGAATATTGTTGGAGTATTAGGGCCTAACGGTGCGGGAAAATCAACACTTTTTAAGGCCGTTTTAGGATTAATTGATGATTTTGTAGGCGAAGTCAAAGTTAATGGCGAAAAGGCGAGTGCTTCGTTGAAAAAAATAGCCTATGTTCCTCAAAAAAACGAAGTAGATTGGTCTTTTCCTGCTACGGTTTACGATGTCGTTTCTATGGGCAGATACCCTCATTTGGGGCTATTTGATGGAATCGGCAAGAAAGACAAAGAAATTATAAATCAAGCCATTGAAGAAATGGGAATGTCTGCGTTTAGAGATAGACAAATTGGTGCATTGTCTGGAGGGCAACAGCAACGAGTATTTTTGGCGAGGGCATTATGTCAAGAAGCTGAAATAATTTTATTAGACGAGCCATTTGTAGGGGTAGATGCATTAACGGAAACGAGAATTATCCAACTGCTGAAAAAGCTGTCTGCTCAAGATAAAACCATATTAGTTATTCATCATGACCTTTCAACGGTGTTTGACTATTTCGAAGAACTAGTTTTGTTGAATCAACGATTAGTTGCTTACGGAAAAACAGATTTGGTATTTACAGAAGATAATTTAAAACATGCTTTTGGAGGACAATCACCTATTTTACATAAGTTAGAGAATCTTTAACGACCACAAAACCACAAAGTGAAGTAACTTTGGCTTTGAAGTTTTGGTCTGCTACGAAATGTTGATAAGAAACTGCATCATAACTAGACGATTCCGAAGGTGGCGTGTTTTGATGATAAACATGTGCCAATGCTTTCAACCCACCATATTCGTAAATATTGTTGATAAAACATTCCACATTACTTTCATGTATAGCTGGATTATTCTTAGCATGAACTTTTATAGCTCTAATTTTATAAGAATTTATTTGCTGTCTTGTAGGACGATTAAAGTCCAATTTTGGTTGATTTTTGTCTGAAAGATCTAAATAAAACTCATCTCCATTTTCTAGAGGAAAGATTGGTGTATTTAGATATTCTTTTTTATTTTCTAACGAAATAACATTAAGAAATTTACCGTCTTTAGTTTGGGTCGTATATCGAATGTAATTAGAGTCCGATTGGTTTAAATAAATACTAGTATGATTTACTTCGTAGCTATTTTTAGTAATATAGGAAGTCAACAATATTATTCCTGCAAAAAATACTAAGGTAAATATCCCATAAAAAAAATTACTTCTTAGGAAAGAAGCTTTTGGTTTTTCCTTTGGTTTTCCATTAACAGCTTTTACTTTATTGGGGTTTTCGACTTCTAAATGATATTTGTAGGTATTATCTTCTTCTTTTTTGATAGAAATAGTACATAAATCTTCATTGAGCATAAAACTATAAGTCTTATCAAATAGAATTTGAAAATCAATAACTATCACTTTCGAATTGCAATGCACAATTAAATTACCAGAGTCAACACCATGCATCAAACCTATAAAATGATTCTTGCCTTTTTGATCTTGATATTTCCAGTTATGTTGTTTCACAATGAACGAAAGTTATTGACTATCAAATAAATAAGAGTATGCCAAAGATGATGAAAAATACTAATTATAGTTATAACAAATATTTTACTCCATTTCGTTCCCAAAACCGTTAAAATCTTAAAAAAAAATAACTAGTGGGTAGCGCAATTTTTATGCCAATATTTTTTGATTGAGTACGTCGGCTTTATGTTCAAGGTAACAAACAAATTTTGTTTAGAATCACTGAATTTTTGTTCTTTGTTGTATGCCGTTTTATTTTAACTACATTTTATTTTGCTTTTTGAAATCTTCTTTGGTAATTCCAGTATTGAATTTTACATTTGACCAAGTTACTTGAACCCAAGGTTTGTCAGTTACATCAGCGTTCCATGTAGATTGTTTATATTGTCGTATTGTTGGAATTAAAATACCTTCTATCTCTTCGTATCTAAGCTTCATCAGGTTCGGAATTTCCATTTTTCCAAAATCAGCTACAGTAAAAAGAAATTGGTCAACTAACGAAGTCTTCTTATTTATATAAAGCTGGTATATATCTGTGGGTTTATTATCTTCTGATTCAAAAGATATTTTTACTATATCGTAATTTTGATTATCAATAGTTTTTTCGCCAAGGTATTCATAATTTAATCCAGGGTCCGTTAATTTTTGCATCATAGTAAACCAGTAAAAATTAGTAGGACGATTAAAAGCCACTCGTTTTAAAAGACTTTCGTCATTTAGAATTTCTCCATTATGTTTGAGCCAATATTCACTTCCGTCAAATCCCTGCTCTATTACCCCTTCGAGTTGAGGAAAAGTCCGCTCATGCTTTTTATAGTTTCCATAAGATAACTCTCCATCAAAAATATACTTCTCAGTCGAAATATCAGCTTTACCATCGGGTGTTTGGTAAGTATAGGTATAACTTACATCCTTTTTGTCAAGAAGATTGTTATAATTTCCAACCTTTTGTACCATATCATAAACCAATTTATGTCCCTTGTTTTGAAATTCTAAAGCATTGTCACTTTTAGGTTTTGATTGATTTTCGCTATTACATGACACGAATAAACAACTTAAAATAATGATAGTTAAAATATTGATTTTCATAATTTAATATTAGGTTTTAATTTTTTTAATGGGCTACGTTCCCGTACATTCTCAGTCGCATAGCGGTTATTTCCGTCTTTAATTATCTGCTTCATTTTTCATTAAAAGTATTTAGCGTAATCGTTTATCTTTCTTTCTAACCGTTCAGCCAAATATTTATTTCCTTCTTTTAATTCTTTGTGAATTAATTTCGCTTCTTTTTGGTATTCAATTTTCCTTTCTTTATTCCAATAAAAAGGTAGTGCATAAAGGTTACAAATTCTATCAGCCATTTTTACAGCCCAAATTTCTTTGGGTTGTTCCTTTATACGATTTAGACTATCTAATATCATCTTTTCTTTACTGACTAATTTTTTATTCTTTGTAAGTGCCATAACTCCGTTTGCTACTTCGATTCCAAATAGTTCTTTCAACCCTTCAAAAGATTGTTCTGTATCTTCTATTGAATCGTGAAGTATTGCACATTTGATGGCTAAATCTGCATTCATGCTTTTTTCTTTATTTACCGCATTTAGAATCTCAAAAGTTACACTTCCGATATGATTTAGATATTCTACTTGTTCTCCTTTTTTTTGTCCTCCATATTTTTGTCCATTATGCAATCTCGCTGCTAATTGCCAAATTTCTTGTAAGTTATCTATTGACCACATATTTTTTACTTGCTTTAATCTTATTCGGTTTAGTTGAAATGAAACTCTTATTTATTTGCTCAAATTGAAAA
>CALAJP010000205.1 GCA_937922815.1 uncultured Saprospiraceae bacterium | reverse complement strand
ATTAATTACAAATGGTAAGTTTAATAACTTTAGTATTTCTCAAACCATTGCGAGAACAACTATTAATGACCCATTATTCCCTCGTTCAGGTTCTAAGTTTTCTTTGACCGTAAAATTAACACCTCCGTATTCTTTATTTAATAATAAGGACTACTCTAATTTAGGTTCTGATGAAAAATTCAAATTCTTAGAGTATCACAAATGGCGTTTTGATGCAGAATGGTATAACACTATTGTTGGAAAACTAGTTATGAAGTTTGAAGCTAAGATAGGTATGGTTGGCTTTTATAACGATAATATTGGCTTAACTCCATTTGAATTATATCGATTAGGGGGTGATGGATTGGCTAATCAAAACCAGATATTAGGAGCCGATTTGGTCTCGTCAAGAGGTTATGATGAAAATGATTTCCCTGCTAGTAATAACGGAGCATCTGTTTTTGATAAATTTACATTAGAATTGAGATACCCAATTTCTACAAACCCGAATTCAACAATCTATGTTTTAGGTTTTGCTCAAGGAGCCAATGCATGGCGTTCGTTTAGAGATTTTAATCCATTCGATTTGAGACGTTCTGTTGGTATGGGATTGAGAGTATTCTTACCGATGTTCGGAACACTAGGGTTTGATTATGGTTTAGGTTTTGATAAGACAAATACAAATGTTAACGATAATATTTTTAATAGATTTGGAGCATTCAATATTGTTTTAGGTTTTGAACCGGATTAATTAGCACAATCTTCTAAGGTTAGGGCGTTCTCAAAATTCGTTTTGAGAACGCTTTTTTATTTATAATGGTGTGCATTTTCGTGGGTTTAATTTTGCAATGGGTGTTATTTGTGTTTGTTGTGTGTTTTCGTGGGTTTAATTTTGAAATGGGTGTTATTTGTGTTTGTTGTGGGTTTAATTTTGAATAGAATATTTGCTAAGGTTAGTTTAAACAGGTCGTTCTTAAATTACTCTCAGGAGGGCTCATACTTGCTTTTTGTGTGCTACAGCTAATCTGTATTAGAAGTAAATAACAAATAGCAATAAGCCCTATAATTAGGTGGAGGGGGATTTTTTTTGGTTTAATAGATTCTTTTTGAATATTCATAATACTAAAGTTTTTTTTGGTGTGAATAAAGTTTTTAAAATTTTTATTGATGTATTAATTTGTTACACTCTAAAATAGACAAATCGTATTCCACTAATCCTATTTTTAATTTATTTGTGATTGATTAGTGACTTGGTTTAGTGTTGTTTTATTTTGTAATATGCTGATTATTAGGGTTTTATTTTGTTTATTTGTGAATGAAGTTTTTGAGGAAAGCTTATTTCAAGGTTTTATTGTATTTTACTGATATTCAGTTATTTATAGTTATAAATAATCGAAATGGAAATTTGTTTTAAATGGGCGATTTGTGACAGGTATTTTTTTTATATTTAAAATATCAAGGTCACTTATTATAGGGGGTGAATGGAATTTGTGAGCTCGGTATGCTATTGACTAATAGCCTTTTATATTCTATTTTGATAAGATGGTAAAAAAGGGAGTGAAAAACACTCTAGTGATGCTTTCCCAATTGTATAATAAGGGGCTAAAATGATGAGATAAGAATCTTTTTTTAAGGATAAAACACTTTTAAAAATTATTTCCAGTCCCAAAGAACGACATTCCAATGGTCTATATCATCTCTAAATGTATGTATATTTCTAAAACCGACTTTGTGGTGAGCATGGTTAGAAGGCGTATTATCTTTAGAAATTTCGGTTATTATATAGTTATATTGCTGAGAATAGTTAAACATTAAATGATGATAAAGTTGTTTGAAAAGACCTTTTTTTCGATGATTCTTATCAACACAGATTTGCCCCATGACTAAATAGTTCTCGATTGGTTTTCCTTGATAATTTAGAGAGTCAAATAGTTGAAACATAGGAACTAGTTCAGGAATACTATTTTTATATTCACTATCCATTGCCAAAGCATAGCCAACTACACTCTGATTATAAGTAACAATTGCATGCGGTGTTTTAGAAGCTAATAAACTTAATTTATTCAAATCGTGCTTTACCGTAACAAACCCTTCTTTATGCTGATTATTGGTCGCTACAGCTTGTTTTATGTTTTTTGATTGCAACTCTAGTATTTGTAATAAATGTTCTTCTGTACTTGACAAGCTAAATGTGTACATTTTTAATTAGAATTTAATTGTTACAAATTAAAATAATGGGAGTAGTCTGAATGACATTACTTTTATTTTTTGCCCTATCTTCTATGTATATTTCATAAATCAGATTTTGCTCTTTCAATAATGCATCACAAGCCCCCAACTGACAACAATTTATAGAACCTTCTCCGATACAACAAGTCGTATTTAGTTTGAATGAAATTGTTCCTTCGACACCATTAGCTGCATTTTCGGAAGGTAAAAAAGGGATTTGTTTACTTTGAAACATAGAGCCGTCCCTCAAGTCCGTGATGAATAATGTAATAGAATCACTACCAATATCCCCATCTCCATCTTTGAATGAAAATTGTACATTGAGTTCATCATTTAACCCTGTTCCTTGTTGAAGGCTATCTTTGCTCAGCGAGATAAATTCTATTTCGGGAACTACAGAAAAATCAGGTGGCGTTATGCAACTTTGAAAAGCTACCAAAAGTGCAAAAAATATGTAATAGAAGTAATTTTGATTCATGTTTCGGAGATATTTATCCTTAAAATTACTAAATTATATTGTTTATATATTAATCTGATTGAGTTTTATAGATTCATTTTCCCAGTTTAATTCTTTAGCAGCAAGGTAGCAGTTTTTTGATTTTTCATCTAATTCGAATTGATTGTCAATAATATTATTAATTAATTCGCCTAGTTTTTCGGCTGTTAATTCGTCTAACAACCAACCTATATTATATTTTTTTTGTAGCGAAATGTATTCTGGAAATTCCATGTGAATTGCAGGTAGCCCATCTTGAATCATGTCAAATGTCTTATTGGCTAGGCTATAATAATATGATAGTCCCAATGGAGCTAATAAATTGAGCCCAATAGCAGCTTGTTGCGTATATTTGGGTAATTGAGAGGGGAGTAGTGCCCCTAACATAATCACTTTATTCGTTAAATTATGTTTACGAATTAAGTTCTTAATCTTAATGTACGCTTTGCCATCGCCTATGATCTGTAATTTATACCCATCAATGTATTGCATAGCTAATACCGCTTGTTCTAAGCCTCGTCCTTTATTTATTGCTCCTTGATACAATATAATTTTATCGCGTTTCGCATTAGGGGAATGTTTGTAATACGGAACATTTCTGATGGTATGAAAAGTTTGATGATACCTTTTTCCTAAAATATGGGATAAATTAGGCCCAACGGTAATGCAAATGTCAGCCATGGGAATAAAAAAACAAGCTACAAGTTCCCAAACCTTTTTCTTAATGGGTTGGTCCACTAATTCAGGTACTTCCGAAAAGTATTCATGTGCATCGTAGATAAGCCTTCCTTTAAAAAAAGTACTCGCTATTGTATTTGGAATTAAAGTATCCAAATCTACGGCATAATAAGTATCGAATCTATTTTTTAAAAAAAATAAAAATAACCGAATATTCCATTCCAAGTAAAAAAGCAGTCCGTTATTAAAAAAACAACTTAACCGATAATCGAAACCATCATTCCATTCGTGGTCTTGCAGATGTTGTTTGCGACATACCCAATGAATTTCGTAACCTTTCGAGACTAGCGTTTTGCTAATTCTTTGCATTCGTTGGTCAAAATGAATATCATTGATGGTCGAAATAACTAATTTTTTATATTTCATGATTCAATGATTGACCAATATATTCCATCCTTTTGTATTTGGTTTTCTAAACACAACTGTTCTAGAGATTCAATTAATTGTGATTTTTTGACGACAAAATTAAGTTCGAGCAAATTATCTAAGGTTACCTTTTTATGCTCGATAATATATTCCATTAATTGTTTCGAAAATAGCTTTTTGTCTAGTGTTCTGCTTTTATTAAGGCAATAATCACAATGTCCACAATCTTCTATATCTTGTTCGAAATAATTTAAAAGTTTTCTTTGTTTGCATTCCTCTTCCGAATTTGCATAATTGATGATAGACGTTAGCATTTTTTCTTTTTGGCTTTTGAGTTCGTTGTATTTAACTAAATCAATACTCAAATTTTCTTTGGTTACACGTTCCCGATGTAGGTACAAGTGAGCACCTTCTTTTTTAGGAATATATTGAATGTAATTTTCATTCGTGAGATATTTTAATTGTTTTTCTACTGTTCTATAAGGTACATTAATCTGTTTAGCAAGCGAATAAACATCAAATTGTTGAGGACTTTCAAAAGCACCCGAAAGAGAACGCAATAACGATTTCATAAGGTTGAGTAGTGCTTTGTTTTTGAGCATAAACTCATACATTCGTTCGTATGATACTTTAAAGAAAATGGTAGCAGGTCTAAATATTTCATCAACAATCTCGAACCAGCCTTCTTTTTCCAATACCTTTAATGCGTAAAAAGTAGTAGCAGGATTTAAATTAAAACTTTCTGAGATTTTATCTATTTTAAAAGGAAGAACCTCACCTGAGCCAGCACCTATCGCAAGTTGATAATGATTGAACAGGGCAATATAACTGGTTCTGATAACATCTATAGACGGGAATTGCTGAGCGAGTCGTATTTCTTGATTTGAAGCATCTTTTTCCTGAAAAAGTAGAATAGCAAAGGCATTTTTGCCATCTCTGCCTCCTCTGCCTGCTTCTTGAAAGTAAGATTCTATGGATTCTGTTATTTGCCAATGAACCACAAAACGAACATTTGGTTTGTCAACTCCCATCCCAAAAGCACTAGTAGCGACAATTATTTTCTTTTTTTCATTAATCCAATCTGATTGCGTTTTTTGCCTTTCCAAAAAACTCATACCGGCATGATAATGAAAAGCAGGATAGCCCATTTGTGTAATAAATAAAGCTATTTTTTCTACCAACTTTCTATTATTGGCATATATGATACCTACGCCTTGTACTTTTTTTAGGATTGAAAGAATTGCCTTTTCTTTCGAATTATCTTTTCTAACGGCAAAAATCAGATTTTCTCTATAATAAGGTTGTTCAAAAACTTGAGGTTTATCTAATTTTAGATATTGTATAATCTCGTTTTTGACTCGTTCATTTGCCGTTGCAGTCAAGCTAAGAAAAGGTATGTTTTTAGGTAGAATTTCTTTTAATTGATGAATATTCAAATAACTTGGTCTAAACTGATGCCCCCATTGAGAAATACAGTGTGCTTCATCTACGGCTACGAGGTTTATTTTTATTTGACAGATTCTCGCTTTGAATAGTTCTGTGTTTAATCGTTCTGGCGAAACATAAAGAAATTTTAAGTTACCATAAACTCCATTATCTAATATTTCCTCAATACGTTTTTTGGGAATTCCACTGTGAATTGCAGCAGCATTAATATTTCTGCGAACTAACTGTTCTACTTGGTCAGTCATTAGTGCAATCAAGGGTGTAATTACGATAGTCAAACCATCAAGAAGCATCCCCGGTACTTGATAACAAATCGATTTTCCTCCTCCTGTTGACATCAACATAATCGTATCTTTTTTGTCGATTACGGATTGAATAACGTCGAGTTGTCCAGGTCGAAAAGAATGATAACCCCAGTACTTTTTTAATATTTGAATTGGGTCTTTGATAAGCGGAATAATTATTTCTTAAATTTAAAACATTTAGATAGTTTATTAATCAGACTTCTATTGGATCTAGACCTTTTATTTATAAAATTATATGAAAGACCTACATTTATTGAAGAATACCAATCTTTTTGAGATACATTTCCTCTCAAGTTTCCAGCAGGATAATTTAAATCATTAATTTCTATACCGTTAACTATTGATTGTGGCCAACTAAAAACAGGAGCTAAAGGACCATTTTCATTGATTAATGTGTTGAATTCAGGAGCATATTCGCCACTCACATCATCAATATAATCCGTTTCGGTACTGCGTATATCCAAGTCAAAGTTAAGCATTATGTTTTCTGATAATGAAAATTTAACGCCTATTCCAAATTTAACTATTATTTTAGAAAGATCATAAAAGTCAACCCCTGGCAGACTAGATGTGCCTTGCCCTTCTGTTCCTAAAGGTTGTAAATCAATCCATTCGTCATTGTATTTTCTTTTTGGAGAAAAATTTAGATAAGAAGCCCCTAAAAATATGTAAGGAGATATTGGGTGTTCGTAGTTGACAGGTTGAAAACCAATAAAGTTATACTCAACTGCCAAGTCTATTTCTTGAATAGTAGTGCGAAAAGCTAGGTTTCTATTGTTTCTTCCTTCATCTTTTGAAAAATTATCATCTCCCTTTACCCAACCATAATTATAGCCTCCTCTTAGATTGATAAAGTTATTAAGTTTTATTCTTCCAACACCACCCAACATTAGGTCTGATTGTTTCAGATAGGCATTAAATTCGTTTGGCGAAATATCTCCAAAATAATTAGACGCTCCTACTTGTAGCCCTATTTGATAGTTGCTTTGTGCATTACTAATGAAACCAATGCAAATGAAAATGGTTATATATATTGCTGTGAAAATAGCTTTCTTAGTGCTCAAAATTAATGGAGAAATGCTGAACATCGGTAGATTTGTATAGGTTAATATTAATAAGAAAAAGAATATTTACTTCATCAGATTATTCACAAAGTTAAAGGAATAACGTAAAATTATAGTATTTCTTTCTTTGGCCAGAATAATATTGATACCAAATAGAACTTAATAATAGAATATTAGTTTCAAAATGAACATTACATTAATATCTAATTACAACTAAGTATAAGTTTTAAACGTATGACTATTAGTTTTTTACATACTTTTAGGGTAGTGATATTTAAAATAGGCATTATTAATGTAGATTTTAGAATGTCGATTATTATTAATAAAATATAATTGAATCGGTACAACTACATAATTATTTTTTTATAAAACCAGTTTTAGTAAATGAATTTCGAATATAACAAAAGTCTTGACTCAAAAATGTTAAAAGAGTTGTATGATGAAGATTATGAATATGCAGCTGATATGTTTGAAACCTTTTTGGATTATGTTGTTCCTCAGTTTGATGAACTTTATACGATGCTCGATAGTGAAAATAGAGAGGAATTAAAAAAAATCGCTCATAAAATCAAACCTAATTTCACAATGGTAGGTCTTCCATTTATGCAAGATAAAATGAAAGCTATTGAGATTGGAGCATTGGAAGAACCAGATTTTACCAAAGTTAGAAACCAAGTTCAAGAAGTAGGTAATTTATTGAAAGATTATGTCTCTATTTTGTCTTCTGATCTTGAAAAGCTGAAGCAGCTATTTTAATTTTATTAGCAATTCGATAGATTAAACTGATGGTTTGTAGATTAATGCTATTTTAGTGTTCCTTTTTGACTTTTTTTAAGTCTTAATGGAATATTATATTTTAGACAAATCTCATTTTCCTACTATGGACATCATCATGTATATTGCGGTTTTTGCAGTAAGTTTATTTGTATTGTTACAAGCTGCTGATAAATTCATCGAAGCTGCTGAAAGAAT
>CALAJP010000204.1 GCA_937922815.1 uncultured Saprospiraceae bacterium | reverse complement strand
ATTTATTCAAATCTACATTTTTAAAGTAATTTAAACTCTAAACTTAAAAAGTAATCGAATTAAAAGAGGCAATGAATCAAGACCATAGACAAGATAATTATTACGAAGACGAAATAACATTAAAAGAACTCATTCTAAAATTGAAAGAATTTTGGGTTGAATTATGGTCTAATAAAATTCTCATTATTTTAATTGCTATACCTTTTGTAGCCTTTTTTGTTTATAAGAGTTTGACTTCTGAGATTAAATATCCTGCTAATTTAACATTTATGTTAAATGATGAAAAAGGTGGCGGTGGTGGAATATCGTCCGTTTTGGGACAATTTGGACTTGGGGGGCTAGCTGGCGGTGGTGGAGCTGTGAATACGCTTAAGATGATAGAGCTTTCTAAGTCTAGAATGATAATAAAAAAACTGTTATCTCAAAAAATCGATTTGGAAGGTAAAACTGATTTAATTGCGAATCATCTGATTGATGTTTATGGATTGCATGAAGGTTGGGCGGAATTAGAAAATTATGATTTAGGGAGTTTTTATTTTGAAGACTTAATAGCGGATAATACTAGTGCTGAATCAAATAAAGCCATTTTGCATTTGAAGAGTTTAATTACAGGAGGGGAAAATACTGAAGGGCTTTTTAATATAACCTTAGATGAAGAGTCCGGGATTTTAAATATTGATTATAATACGCTCAATGAAGAATTGTCAATACAAATGGCAACACTTCATTTTGAAATTTTGAGCGAATATTTTGTTGATAAAACAACAGAAAAACAACGAATTTCTTTAGACCAAATTAAAAATAAAAGAGATTCTACTTTTGCAGAATTAACAACACTTGAAAACAGATTAGCCCGTTTGAAAGATTCAAGTCGTGGTTTGTACACTACTTCTGCTAAATTAAACGAACTACAATTGACTCGTGATGTTGAAATGATGAATATTATTTATGGAGAGATTGTAAAAAATTACGAAACTTCTGAGTATTTATTGAAAACAAAAACACCTGTTATTCAAGTAATCGATTATCCTATTTCACCGATAAAACCTGAAAAAGAATCATTGCCTAAGAATGTTATTATAGGACTATTTCTTGGGGGATTCTTAGGAAGTATATTTATCATCGGCCGAAAGATCTTAAATGATGCTATGTCAGCCGATGATTAAATTTTTCTAATTAGTGGTTTTCCATGTAGTCAATAGTAAGGTTACTTAAAGCTTTTATACCATGTATTAAAGCTTCGTTTTCGATTCTGAAATCTGGGGTATGGTGACCTGCTACTTCTACTGCAGTTTTGCTAGGATCCATTCCGCCTAAAAAGAAGAACATGCTGGGTACTTCTTTCGCATAAAATGAGAAATCTTCAGCCCCTGTAACTGCTTTCGTGACAATTACATTTTCTTCGCCTACACTCTTATTTAATGAAGCTATCATTTTTCTAGTTAATTCAGGGTTATTATAAGTTACTCCGTAGCCCTTGTCTATAGTCACTTCTGCTTCTGCTCCAGAACTTTCAGCAATCAAAGTTGCCGTTTTTATTATTTTTTCATGAATAATATCTTGCATTTTGGTATCAAGAGTTCTAATAGTCCCCGTAAGTTCACAAGTTTCAGGGATGATGTTGTTTCTTACTCCGCCTTTAATTTTTCCAATGGTGATTACTGCTGCCTCATTTGTTAGTTCAGTGTGTCTAGAAACAACGGTTTGTAATCCCATAATAATTTGAGCTGATGCTACAATTGGATCTATGCCAGTCCAGGGTCTTGAACCGTGAGCTTGTTTACCTTTAACTTTGATAAATAATTGGTCAGAAGCAGCCATAATTCCACCCGTTTTATATCGTATTTTACCAACTGGAGTTTGAGCATTGATATGAAGTCCGAATGCTACATCTGGGTTGTATTTTTTAAAAATCCCCTCTTTAAGCATCAATTCTGCACCACCTTCTTCACCAGGAGGAGGACCTTCTTCAGCGGGTTGAAAGATAAATAAAATATTACCTTTTAGTTCGGCTTTGTTTTTTGCCATAATACTCGCCACACCCATTAAAATTGCGATATGGGTATCATGACCACAAGCATGCATAACATCGACTTCTTCTCCTAAGTATTCTCCTTTGGCTTTAGATGCAAATGGAATGTCAACACGTTCTTTTACGGGTAATGCATCTATGTCAGCTCTTAAGGCAACTGTTGGTCCTGGTTGACCACCTTTTAAAAAACCTGTTACACCTGTATGGGCGACTTCACTGGTAACTTCCATACCTAAGGATTGTAGATGAGCAGCAATTTTTTTTCCAGTTTCAAACTCTCTATTTGATAACTCAGGGTTCTGATGGAAGTCTTTTCGCCAATCTATAACTTGAGATTCAATACTTTTAGCTTCATTTTCAACATTAATACCACTCGAGCTTTGTGCATGTATAATATTAATGGAAAATAATAACAGAAAAAGCATAGAAATTTTGTAAGGTTTAATTTTCATAATTTGATATTTTGTTTTGTAAAGTAAAATTTTTGACAAATTAATTATTTAAATTAATTAATTTATCTTTTTATAATTTTTTATACAAAAACTCTGTTTGAGTTAATATACAATTGCTGTAATGTCCTATTGTCGAATAGAACAAATAGTTCATTACCTTTGTGAAAAATTTATCATTTTATATTTCTTTTTAAATGAGATTGAGTGTTGTTGTTTGTTTCCTAATTTGTATTTTTTCAGTGGGCTGTCTTAATAACAAAAAGATTTTGGAGTCTAAAACGCAAAATGTTTCATTTGAGGTTTTAGCTGAAAAAAATCTACTTATAGGAGAAGATTTTGAGTGGTTTCATGGAGTAGTGCAAGTTTCTGGATTATCAGAACAAAACTTTCAACTAAATCTGCGTATAAAAAAAGATAGTATTATCTGGGGGGTAGCGAAAAAACTAGGAATTGAGGTAGCTAGATTTCAGATAGACGAAGAAAAAATAGAAGTTTTAGATCGTTTTAATAAAGTTTATTACTACACTTCTTGGATAGAAATAATAGATTTTTTTAATATCAAAAATATTGAAAATGAATATGTTTTCGTTCAAAATTTAATTTTGGGACGAATTTTGCTATATGATTTAGTAGGGAAGAAAAAAGCAATACCAAATGAAAGAGCATTGAGTTTTTCTCATGAAGTAAATAATATGAATTTTGATTGCACTTTTGAAAATGGAAGCAATCATCTTTTAATGCAAAAAATATTTCATAACTATAGTAAAGTTCATATTTCTGAAAAACTGAGTAATTATAGTACTCAAGAAAACGTTCCTTTTCTTTTTTCAGAACAACGAAATTTATTTTTTCAAAGTGATACAAGTAATCATTTCAATTTAGAGTTAGTATTTAAAAAAATAGAGTGGAATGTACCTAAAAAAACACCTTTTTCTGTTTCATCTCGGTATCAAAAAAGAAACCTTTTTGAGTAGGTTTTCTTTGTTCATTTTTTTCTTTACGTTATTTATTAGCAAAACTTATTCGCAGTTTAGTTTAGAGAATGATAAAAGAAACGCTTTAGAAGGAATTGAATTAACCAATGAATTATTAAATAAAACGCAGGACGCCAAAGTAGTTACTATCGAAAAGTATTTAGCCCTAAAAGCTCAGTTGCGTTCGAGGAATAGCTTAATACATACTTTAGATAAGGAATTAGTTTTTCTTTCAGATAGCATTTCTAATATTGTTGAACAAATTGAGCATCAAGAAACAATTTTAAACGAGCAAAAAGGGAAATATGCTGAAATGATTAGAACACTCTATCATGAAAAACTAACAGGGTCAACTGTACAGTTTTTATTGTCTTCATCAGATCTAAACGAAGCATTCGAAAGAGTCAATTTTATAAAACAGTTTGAATCATACCGAAAAAAACAAGTCTTGTTTATTAAAAAACATACGGATAAATTAATCGAAATTCGTAACGGATATCAAGACCAATTAGCCGAAAAAAAGAAATTGATAACAAGCTCTAAAGAGCAAGTCTCATTGCTACAACGAGGGTCAAACATGTTAAGCGAATTTTATGACCAACTTATTTCAAGAGAAGGTGGTTTAGAAGAACAATTAAAGGAAAAAAAGATTGCTAATGATAATTTTGCTGCCGAGTTGGATAAAACATTCACCGACTCTAGGCTCAATAATGTAGTAGATAGAAAAAATAAAATTTCGAACTTTCAAACTCGAAAAGGAAAATATGATTGGCCGACTCAAGAAGGTGTCGTTGTTCAATATTTTGGAGAACAGGCTCATCCCACTTTGAAAAATATCAAAATTAAGAATAATGGAATTGATATTTTAACTCGAAAAAATAGCTCCGTATCCTGTATTCACGAAGGAAAAGTAGTTGGCGTTTCTGAAGTACCAGGGTATGGAAATACCATTATTATCAAACACCGTAATTATTATACCGTATATGCACGGTTAAAGGATGTGGTAGTGAAAAAAGGAGACTTTGTAAAGAAAAGAACTGTTTTAGGTTTAGTTAATTCGCCCAAGTCGACGGATTCACCAATACTACATTTTGAGGTTTGGTATAAAAAGAAACCGCTTAATCCTATTGAATGGATTCAAAAACGCATTAAAAAATAAAAAACCCACACTCCGTAGAGTGTAGGCCAACCTTTCAGGAAATAAATACAGTTTATCTTTCGGTTATTTACTGGGATATATAAAAATGTTGACTTTTAATTAGGGTGTTTTGCTCGTGTTTTTTAAAAACCTCCTACATCTGATTATACTTTATTTCATCGTATTTCTACGCTGTTTTATTAAATATAACTTCGATGCAGGAAGATCAAACAAACATACTATGAGAAAACTATGCTACAAAGTAAAGAAAGGTTAGCCGTATAGAAAAGTGCTATTTAACGAGGGGTATGGCTATTGTACGAAAGGGTAAGAATGCGGTAGAAAACGGTTTGGTATAATTAAGGAATATTTAGAATTTTATGCGTTTGAAGACTCAATTTCCATTTTGGGTGAGATTTACAATATTTAATGGTCTTAATTAAATTAGTTTCTTGTTCTTCGGAATCCATCGCTTGCAAATAAAAATGGTCAAAGTTTAAATGTTCGTATTCATTAGGGAGAGCGTTGTCTTGAGGATAGACTAATTTAAGTTCTTGCCCTTGCTGAACTATCATTTCAGAACCTGCTTTAGGACTTACGCAAAGCCAATCAATACCTTGAGGAGGCAAAATGGTGCCATTGGTTTCAACGGCAATCTCGATATTTTCTTTCTTGGCTTCTTTAATTAATTTTTCATTGAGCTGCAAAAGGGGCTCTCCTCCTGTAAATACAACAAATGGTGTAATCTCGCTATTATTCCACAGTCGAACGATGAGTTGAGTTAATTCTTCAGCAGTATAAGAACCTCCATTTTCTCCGTCCATTCCTACAAAATCTGTATCGCAAAATTTGCAGATTGCCTTTTGACGGTCTTTTTCTAAGCCTGTCCATAGATTGCAGCCAGTAAACCGACAAAATACAGCGGGTCTTCCAGAATGAAAACCTTCACCTTGTAGGGTATAAAAAGCTTCTTTTATTTTATACTTTTTAGTTTTCATCAGAAATAGATTTTGAAAGGAGAATTTTAGAAAATAACTCAGAAAGTAGTGCGGACTCGTCTAGATTAGTTGCTCCAACACCTTTACTTTTCAAATCATATTCCTTAAGTAAATGAATGACATTCATTAGTTCTTTAAAACTATAGTTTTTTCTACCCATTTTGTATCTGGATAATAAAAAAGCGGCAGATCTATCATTTCTAGGTGACAGTCCAATTGCTTTTGCGGCTTCAAATTCACTTTTCGATTGTAAAGAAGCATAATGAATGGTCTTACTAAAAAAACCGAATAGATTTGCAATAATAACAACGGTTGGATATTTTTTGGGATTAGCAGCAAAATTATTGGCAATTTTAAACACTTTTTGAGCATCTTTTTTAGCAAAAGCTTCTGCTAATTCAAAAACGTTATATTCTTTGCTAATTCCTATATATCGTTCAACATCGTCAAGGCTTATTTCTTTGTCTTTAGAAATATTATTAAAAAGCTTTTTCAGCTCATTAGTAATCAAAGTCAAATTGTTTCCGATGTTTTCTGCCAACATTTCATTTACTTTCGGGCTACTCACATATCCGTTGCCCGTAATGAAAGTGTCCACAAAATCAGGAATTTGATTATCGTACATTTTCTTGCTGGAAAAAAGAACTATATCATCACTCGCCTTTACTAATTTTCCAAATTTGCTCCGTTTGTCATACATCTTGTATTTGTGAGCGATACAAAGAATTGTACTTTTGACAGGATTTTTAATATAATTTTCTAAAGAAGCTAATTCTCGACAATCTTGAGCTTCTTTTAAGAAAATTAATTGAAATTCGGACATCATTGGATAGCGTTGAGCGGTATCAATGACATTTATTATTTTGGTATCTTTTCCATAAAAAGTACTCAAATTAAAGGACTTTTCGCTGGGGCTGAGTACCTCGGAGTCTAAAAGTGAGACCAATTCATCAATGAAATAAGTTTCATCCCCTTCCAAAAAATAGACAGGAGCCCATTTTTTCTGAGAAATGTTTTTTCTGATTTCTTGATAATCTTGAACCATACTTTCTTTTTTAGACCTTAGTGAATTTGAGCAGTTGAGTTGTCATTGATAATTGAAATAACAGCATCAATCCATTCTTCCTTATCATTAAGACTTGGCACTAAATCTATCTTTTCGCCTCCCCATTCTTCAAATTCTTCTTGATATTCTACTCCAATTTCTATCGTTGTTTCTAGACAGTCAGCCACAAAAGCAGGGCAGAAAACCAATAACCTTTTAGCCTTTTCTTTTTTTGCTAAATCTTCTAACACCTTAACTGTATATGGTTTTGCCCATTCTTCAGGACCCAATCGAGATTGGAAGGTAATGGTATATTTATCTTTGGGTAGATTCAATTTTTCAGCAATAGCATACGCTGTTCCATAGCATTGAGCAGAGTAACAGTGTTGATTTTTGATAGAGATAGTTTTACAACAATCTTTACCTTTTAAACAATGATTGCTAGTGTCTGCTTTGCCCAATTGACGTTCAGGCAAACCATGAAAACTAAATAAAATATGGTCGTAAGAATCTAAGTCAAAACCTTTTGCATTTTCAACAAAAACATTTACCATAGCAGGGTGGTCATAATAAGAATTTATCATTTCAATGCTAGGTATAATCTCTTGCTTGCGAACAATTCTCATCACTTCGTCATGAACAGAACCTGTAGTTGCAGAAGCATATTGAGGAAATAAAGGGAATACAATTATTTTAGAAACCCTTTCTTTCATTAAATATTCAATCTGAGATTCCATAGAAGGCGATTGATAACGCATTGCGAGGCGAACAATAAAGGAGTCGTCCAGTTTTTTGTCCAACTCTTCAACCAAACGTTCTCCATAATATTTCAAAGGAGAACCATTCTCAGTCCATAATTCTTTGTACAATTTAGCCGAACTACCCGAACGAAATGGTGCTATGATTCCTCTAACCAAAAGGTTTCTAGCCAACCAATTATAGTCGATAACACGCCTGTCTAATAAAAACTCTTTCAAATATTTATATACAGCTCCACGTGTAGGTGCGTCAGGTGTCCCTAAATTGACTATTAGTATGCCCGTTTTTCCAAAATTCATGCGTTAAATTTTCACAATTCTATATAACAGAATATATTTTCCCTCTCTAAACATAAAAGCGAACTAAAGGTTCTATTAAGATAGTTTATATTAATTAAACATATCTAAAGACAATGCCTTGTGTTCGTCGCTATTTATCTCTCCTATACCTAAAAAACCACCTTCTGACTTTGCAACATGTTTTGCAAAAGAACGAAATGATTCTACTAAATCAGCAGCTACAGAAGCATCTAGTTTGGCAACTACTTCAGCACTTTTTGTTAATGCTATTTCAGCATTTTTGTATATTTCAGGAGCATTTGAATTCTGCAATTTTGATTCTACTAAATCTTCAAAGTTTTTCTGAACTACGCTATAGAATCCCTCTAATTGTTTAGGGCTTTGGTAGCTTCTAATATGAGTGACTTTTTTTGCCCATTCTAACTCCTCGTTAGCAATGTTTCCGTCAGCTGATGCAATATAAAGAGTAATATTAGAAATAGTTTCTGTTAGAATTTGGTTTTCTTTTTCAGAAAGCGATTCAAAGATTATCATAATTATGGTTTTGAAATTTATTTTAAAATAATGGTCAAAAATAATAAAAAAATGAGAGCTAAACGGAAATAAATTTTGACACTTTGCACCTTAATAAAATATACTCTTATCTATGAATATTTTATTCATCTATGAACGAGAAATTTTGGTCGTTTAAAATTTTATATTTCGTCTAATATACATAATTCAATGTTGAAAATAAGCTTCTTGTAATATTATTTTTACATCAAAATCTTATTTAATATTTATTCAACCATTATGAAATCAAAAAAAACTAATATAGAAGAAACTCAACTTCTTTCTCAAAGGATGTTTAAGAATCCTTTGCTTGAAAAAATTTCTAGAACTAATCCCTATGTTGTCATAATTTCATTTTTTATAATGAGTATAGGGTTCACCACTTATGGTGCTATGAATGTGCATACCTCATGGTATTTGATGATTTTACTTTTTGTATTAGGTTATTTTGCTTTTACGTTGGCGGAATATTCTGTGCATAGGTTTTCATACCATAAAGGAGATTATAAGAATCAGAAAAATTGGAATTATAAAGTTCATGGATTTCATCATCATCATCCGAGAGACAAAGAACGTTTGGCAATGCCCTTGATATTAGCGCTCATACTGTCTGCTATTTTTTTTAGCTTCTTTTGGTTGTTAATGGGAAATTATACTTTTTTCTTCTTCCCTGGATTTACATTTGGATATGGATTATATTTATTTTTTCATAATTTAATACATACGATTAAGCCACCCAATAATTTTTTCAAATATATGTGGACACACCATAGCTTACATCATTATAAATATGAAGATAAAGCATTTGGAGTATCTACGCCATTTTGGGATTATGTTTTTAATACGATGCCTCCAAAAAACTAGTGAATTAAATTTAATTGTCAAAGACAACAATTTTTTGAAAATTATTTCCTCTTTTGCCAAACTAACGTAAATAGAATCCTATATTTGCCCCTATATTATTTCATCATTTAGGAATTTTACGATTAATGAGTACAACAATAGATCAAAAAGCAGCAGATAATTTAAGAGTTTTATCGGCAGCGATGGTAGAAAAGGCAAAATCAGGACACCCTGGAGGCCCTATGGGTGGAGCAGATTTTATTCATATTCTTTATTCAGAGTTTTTGAATTTTGACCCAGATAATGCGGCATACCCATTTAGAGATCGGTTTTATCTTGACCCAGGTCACTTATCAGCTTTGTTATATTCTCAACTTTCATTGATTGGTAATTATTCAATGGATGAATTAGCGGCTTTCAGACAATGGGGAAGTCCTACTCCTGGACACCCAGAGTTAGACTTGGATAGAGGTGTTGAAAATACTTCTGGTCCATTAGGCTTGGGACATGCATTTGGTGCAGGTTCTGCAATTGCTGAACGATTCTTGGCCGAACGATTCGGTAACGCAATCGAACATGATACTTATGTTTATATTTCTGATGGAGGAATTCAAGAAGAAATCTCTCAAGGAGTAGGTAGAATAGCAGGTTTCTTAGGACTTTCTAATTTGGTGATGTTCTACGATGCGAATGACATTCAATTATCAACTACCGTTTCAGATGTTATGTCTGAAGATACAGCTAAAAAATATGAAGCTTGGAATTGGAATGTTATCACTATCAATGGTAATGACCATGACGATATTAGAAAAGCGTTAAAAGCAGCTAAAGCTAATTCTACCCAACCGACTTTGATTATCGGTAAAACAGTAATGGCGAAAGGAGCGGTTACTGCGGAGGGTAATTCTTACGAAAATACAATTGATACGCATGGTCAACCATTAAGTAAGACTAGTGCGGATATAAATAAAACAATTGAAACTTTAGGTGGAAATCCAGAGAGTCCTTTTCAAATTTTTGATGATGTAGCTACTCATTATGAAGCAGTTTTAAATCAAAAAAGAAAAGATATTCAAGTTAAAAAAGATGCGGTTGCAGCTTGGGAAAAAGCAAACCCTAAAAAAGCTGCTCAATTAACGGCTTTCTTGAATAATGAAACTTTAAATGGAGTTGATTTTTCAAAAGTAGCACAAAAAGATAATGTAGCTACTCGTGCAGGATCGGCTGCGGTACTTTCTTTCTTAGCAGATGAAGTTCCAAATATGATTGTTTCTTCTGCGGATTTATCAAACTCAGACAAGACAGATGCTTTCTTGAAAAAGACTAAAGCATTCACTTATCAAAATTTTGAAGGAGCATTTTTACAAGCTGGAGTTTCAGAATTAACGATGGCTGCTTTATGTGTGGGAATGTCTTTGCATGGAGGAGTAATTCCTGCTTGTGCAACATTTTTTGTTTTCTCTGACTATATGAAACCTGCCATTCGTGTAGCTTCTTTGATGAAAAAACAAGTGATTTTTATATGGACTCACGATGCGTTCAGAGTAGGGGAGGATGGACCTACCCATCAACCTATCGAGCAAGAAGCACAAATTAGGCTATTAGAAAAATTAAATAATCACGATAATAAACAAAGTTTTGTAGCATTAAGACCTGCCGATGTTCACGAAGCGACCAACGCTTGGGAGTTTGCATTAAAAAACACTTCTTCGCCAACAGGTTTGATTTTATCAAGACAAAATATTGTCAATTTACCTGAAAACACTTATCAAAAATCTCAAGATTTAAGTAAAGGTGGATATACGGTTATTAATACAGAAAACCCAGATGTAATTTTGATTGCGAATGGTTCAGAAGTATCAACTTTAGTAGCTGCGAATGAGTTATTGAAAGGAAAAGGTGTTTCGGCTAGAATCGTTTCTGTTCCTTCTGAAGGTTTGTTTAGAAATCAATCGAAAGATTATCAAAATTCAGTTTTACCAGCTGGTGTTAAGAAGTTTGGACTGACTGCGGGTTTACCTGTAAACTTGCTAGGTTTGGTTGGTGCTGATGGTGTTTCTGTAGGTTTAGAACATTTTGGACACTCTGCTCCATATACCGTTTTGGATGAGAAATTCGGTTTTACACCCGAAGCAGTAACCAAACAAGTTTTAGAATTGTTGGGAAAATAACTAGATAGTGTAGAATATATACTAACTTTTTCATATTTTTAGCATTCAAAATAATTTTATAAGTACAAAAACATAGAAACTAATATGTCAGCTACAAAATTTAGAGCAGGTGTCCTTTGGGGCGATGAAGTAACAGAATTATTTGATTATGCAAATGATAATAACTTTGCCATTCCTGCAGTAAATGTTATTGGTACAAATAGTATTAATGCAGTATTGGAAACAGCAAGAGATTTGAATTCTCCAGTAATTGTTCAATTTTCTAACGGTGGAGGTTCTTTTGTAGCTGGGAAAGGATTGAGTAATGATGGGCAAAAAGCTGCCATTATGGGGTCTATTTCTGGAGCGATGCACGTTCACACAATGGCTAAAGAGTATGGCGTTACTGTTGTATTACATACTGACCACTGTGCTAAGAAATTATTACCTTGGATTGACGGTTTGTTAGATGCAGGTGAAAAATTCTACGAGCAACGTGGTTATCCTTTATTTAGCTCTCACATGTTGGATTTATCAGAAGAACCATTGGAAGAAAACATAGAGGTTTGTGCTAAATATCTTGAAAGAATGTCTAAAATAGGCATGACGATAGAAATCGAATTAGGAGTAACAGGAGGTGAAGAAGATGGTGTAGATAATACGGACGTTGATAGTTCAAAATTATATACTCAGCCATCGGAGGTAGATGAAGCGTATGCTACTTTGTCTAAAATTTCGAATCGTTTTACTATTGCAGCAGCATTTGGTAACGTTCATGGTGTTTATAAGCCAGGTAATGTGGAGTTGAAGCCAATTATCTTGAAAAATTCGCAAGATTTTGTAAAAGAAAAATATAAATTAGATTCTGATACACCAATCAATTTTGTTTTCCACGGTGGTTCTGGTTCTTCTCGTGAAGAAATCAGAGAAGCTATCGAATACGGAGCTATCAAAATGAATATTGATACAGATTTACAATGGGCATTTTGGGATGGTATTCGTGGATATTACGAAGATAAAAAAGAATACCTTCAAGGACAAATTGGTAATCCTGATGGAGCAGATTCTCCGAATAAGAAAAATTATGATCCAAGAAAATGGTTACGTGTAGCTGAACAATCGTTCAAAACTCGTTTAACACAAGCTTTTGAGGATTTGAATTGCGTAGGCAAGAACAACAACTAAATATATGTTTTTTGATGGAAGAATAACCCAATTTTATTCTTCGCCAAAGATTAAAAAACAAAACGAATGGGCTGCTAAATTAACTTTTAGTAGCCCGTTTTTTGTGGCATGAAGTTAGTTATTAATATATTGTATATAATCATTGTACTATAGGAAGAAAATGAAATAGCTTGTTTTAGTATGTAGCGTTTTAGTGATAAGTATTCATTATACCTAAATAGAAATGATTTTAGATAGATGATGGTTTCTATAATTTTAAATTGTAGTTATTGTAGAGGAGGTGGGAGTTTAAAATTCAATAGAATTAGTTCAAGAAATTTCGTTTTAAACTAGAATGAAGTTTGTAAAATTTTTAGTGATAAATAAATAATATTAATTATGTCAAGAAATGTAATAGTTATAGAAGCAAGAGATATGTTTAAAA
>CALAJP010000203.1 GCA_937922815.1 uncultured Saprospiraceae bacterium | reverse complement strand
CATCCAAATCTAATTCGGCTGTCAAGACACCAGCGCTTCCAATTAATGGACCCGCAATAATTTTGCCCAACGGAGAAACAATCACACTTCCTCCATTGCACATTTCATCTTTCTCCTCAGCGACAAAGCTCTGATAATCTTCAGGATACATGTTTTTAGTAAAATATTGGTTACATGCTATTACAAAACATCTTCCTTCAAGTGCTATATGCTGCATCGTAGAAATCCATTCTTCTCGAGCATCTGCTGTAGGTGCAATATAAAGCTCAACTCCTTTTTGGTACATAGCCATTCGAGCAAGTGGCATATAATTTTCCCAACAAATAAGTCCGCCCAGCTTTCCTATGGGAGTATCAAATGTAACTAAAGAAGAACCATCAGATTCAGCCCAAATAAGGCGTTCAGTTCCTGTAGGTTTTATTTTTCGATGTACTCCTAAAAGCCCATTTTTCGGAGAAATATAAAGCATTGAGCAATATAGGCTTCCATTATTACTCATCTTTTCGGTAACTCCAATTACAAGATAAACGGCATTATCCTTGGCAATTTTCTCCAATCTTGCCATTTGAGGACTATCAATATCTAAACTGTTTTCATGATACTTTTTATATAAAGCCCTTCCTTCTTGAGTTCTTCTCCCTACTACTGCACCAAAAGAAAAACCACGTGGATAACCTGGAATAAACGATTCGGGAAACACAAATAGTTGGCTCTCATTTTTAGCATGTTCGCAAACAATCTTATCTATTTTATCAATAGTAGCATCAATATCAAAAAAAACGGGACTATCTTGAACAATAGAAACTTTTGTTTTCATAAAACACAATTATTTACCCTCCAACTACCACCGTCCATGGCCTAATTTCCCAGCTTTTCACCACTCCATTTATAATATAAGGATCTTTTTTCACAAACTCTTTTATCACCGTATCTGAATTCGTTTTAAAAATCAAAACAGCAGCGTCAGCAGGTTCTGCCATAGCACCAGCCATTAACAGGTGACCACTTTCGTGATATTCGCTAATTAAATTCAAATGTTCTGTCCTAAACTGCCCTCTACGTTCCATGTAGTCATCAGCAGTTTCATACATCAATAAGAAATACATAGTCTATTCCAATTATAGTCTTGATAAAAGGTTATATCAAATTCACTTTTCTATCTTCTTCTATTACCATTTCTTGACGAACCTTGCGATTTACTTTTCTTTCTATTAGCAAAGAACTCTTGTTTTCTTTTATCTTTTTCTTTATTCCACTCTTTCTTTTCAGCCGCAGTCATTGGCGTTTCTGTTTGTGGATATGGATGGTCGTTTAAAACTTTAATTTTTTTATTAATTAACTTTTCAATATCTCGAACATAAGCATTTTCTTCAGGTTCGCAAATTGCAATTGCAATACCTTCTTCACCTGCTCTACCCGAACGACCTATACGATGTACATAAGTTTCAGGTAAGTTAGGAATATCGTAATTGATAACATATCTCAATTTATCAATATCAATTCCTCTGGCAGCAATATCCGTAGCTACCAGTACTCTAATATCCCCTTCTTTGAACTGTTTAAGTGCTTTTTGTCGTTGATTTTGAGATTTGTCTCCATGAATAGCAGCAGAACGAGTCTTATTTTTCAACAATCCCTTTACCACTCTATCCGCTCCACGTTTCGTTCTTGAAAACACTAAGACTTGGTCCATAGATTCATCTTCCAAAATATGGTTTAATAGATTTTTCTTAGTCAATCTATTCGTATAATAAAGATATTGTTGAATAGTTTCTGCCGTTGAGGAAACGGGAGAAACTTCTATCTTAATTGGATTTTCAAGAATTTGTCTAGATAATTTAACAATATTATCAGGCATCGTTGCCGAGAAAAATAGAGACTGCCTCTTTTTGGGCAATAAAGGCAACAGTTTTCTAATATCATTAATGAACCCCATATCAAGCATCCTGTCAGCTTCGTCCAACACAAATAATTCGATATTTCTAAGATTAATTATCCTTTGATTTATCAAATCCAATAATCGACCTGGAGTAGCTACCAAAACATGAACACCTCTTCTCATGGCTTCAACTTGTTTGTGCTGTTTTACCCCTCCAAAAATAACGGTCTGTCTTATGTTCGTGTATTTGCTATATTCTTCAATATTTTCACCAATCTGAATCGCTAATTCTCTTGTAGGCGTTAAAATCAAGGCAGACAAGGTCGGTTTTCCTGCCGAATTTCCACTTCGATTATGAATATGTTGAATAATTGGAATCGAAAATGCAGCCGTTTTTCCTGTTCCCGTCTGTGCAACTCCCAACACATCTTTGCCTTTCAATACCGTTGGTATTGCTTTGGCTTGAATAGGTGTTGGTTCCGTGTAGTTTTTATCCTTTAAAGCTTTCAATATAGGCTCAATCAACTGCAATTCTTCAAATTTCATATAGCTTTATATATTTGTATTTATATTTTTCAATTTAAAATCAAGCCACAAAAGTAATATTTTTATATAACTAATGTTCACAATACTTGTTTTTGAGGCTTTTAGTTCTGTGAATTGCATAAATATATTTTCAAATTAGTTGCCATAAATACTAATTAAAAAACATTACTTTTACTTCAAAATAAGCAAACATGGAATTCAGCCAAGAGACACTCACTATTTTCGAACAAATAGCCACCATAACAGGAATTATCTGCGTGTTTTTACAAACCAAAGAAAACGTAATGGCTTGGCCTTTTGGGATAGTTAGCGTTAGTTTATTAATAATAGTTTTCTTCCAAGCAAATCTACTTTCAGACTTCATTTTACACATCATTTTATTGTTTTTGAATATCTACGGATGGATTCACTGGTTCAAAAAATCCGATAACGAAGAAGATAAACCAATTCTATCGTTCACTAAACAAGAAAAAATATATGTTCCTCTTTTTATCCTTGTAGGTTCATTCGCTTGGGGAACATTTATGAATAAAATCTTCAATGCTTCGCTAGCCTATGTCGATGCTTTCACTTCGGTAGGAAGTTTAGTAGCTCAGTATTTTTTGGCTAAAAAAGTAATCGAAAACTGGATCATTTGGATTATTGTTGACGTGATTGCCATTGGGGTATATTTGTACAAAGATTTATATTACACAAGTTTCCTATTTTTCGTGTTCTTACTACTATGCATCAAAG
Organism: uncultured Saprospiraceae bacterium; assembly: GCA_937922815.1. Taxonomy (GTDB): domain Bacteria; phylum Bacteroidota; class Bacteroidia; order Chitinophagales; family Saprospiraceae; genus CALAJP01. The sequence continues at coordinate 1,640 of CALAJP010000203.1, read as the reverse complement.
GGTATTTTGATTGGAAGAAAAAAGACGAAATAGCTACTTTAAACTTAAAAAATAATAACTAATAAAACATGAAATTAAATTTTTACTTTTCTCTAATTTGTTTGATAACTTTTATCGCTTGTTCTACTCAAAAAAAAGTAGTAACCGATACTAAACCAGTAGAAACTAAACCACAAATTGATGCAACTAAATTAGGTGGTGGAGCGAGTGGAATGGCCATACTAGATGAACAAAGCTATGTTGGTGTTTATGATTTAAAAAACTTTCAAAAAGGAATTCGAGTTAGCGTTATAAAAGTCACTGAAGAGGAATTAAGCGTAAGACCAATTGTTATTGAAAATTGGGACAATGAGGGAATCTCAAGTGACTTGGAAAGTATTTGTAAAGTTCCAGGCACTGAAAATGAGTTTTTTGCTTCAGAATCAGGAAATTGGCAAGGTAAATTTGGAAGAATTTTTCATATCCGAATCAATCCTACGACCTTTGTGGGCACAATAATCAATAGTGTAAAACTTCCAATTATCAATAGAAATGATTTTGATATGACAGGAGATCAATACGAAGCTATTACTTCTATTTCATATTCTGACACTGAAAAAATTATCATTTTGGGTGAAAGAGGTGGTTCTAAAATCAATCCTAATGGAATTGTTCGTTGGGGAGTTTATAATGTCGAAAAAAAGACTTTTGAAATGAGCCCTGCGGGTAAAGAAGGGATTCAAGTTCAAGTACCAGGCAACTGGACTGATAATACAAAGAATAGAGATATTACTGACTTCTATGTTGATAAAGCGGGTAAAATATGGGCTTCTGCTTCTGATGATTTAGGCGATGCGGGACCTTTTTATTCTGTAATTTATCAATTAGGAACTATTCAAAAAGATAAAAATAATCCAATACAAGTAGTTTCTGAAATCACAAACTACAAAGAGGTTAATGGCTTCAAAATCGAGGCTTTGTCTGGCCCTGCGAAAGGGATTAAAAGCACCTTATCTTTTGCTACCGAAGACGAAAATTACGGTGGTGTTTGGAGACCTATTTTGATGGATTAAACAGAGTTTATTCTAATAAAAAAGTGTATTGAAGTTAATCCAATACACTTTTTTATTCTGTTGTGTCTAGCCAATTCACTTTAAGTATTAAAAATGCGTACTTGCCTCTTTCTTAATCGCCAATTTTGCATGATCAATAGGCGTTATTTGTCTTTCTGCTAACATAGACATCAATAATTGACTCATTTCTTTAGCAGGTGCATCCGCTCCTTTGTTTTTATGTGCTAAAGTAATCATTTCGATTACATCTTCTTTCGCTGTTTGGATAATTTGCCACAGTTCGTTCGACACATAGATTTGTTGAGTAATATTATGCTCATATTCCGCTTGAATGCTCATCAATAAAGAATATTGAAGCGTAGCACAATTCATTTCTTGTTTTTCTAATCGTAACAAAAGTGCAGGTATAGAAATTCGTTCACAAAATAAAGAAAGCCTTTCGTATGCTTGCAATCGCATAGGCATCGTTACATTTTGATTTTCTTTTTTTTGAGAAAGTTGTTGTTGGTTTAATTGATAGTTCAAATATCTTTTAAAAAGCATTTGAACGGTAAAAAACACGATTAAAGCAGGTACAGTTACTTTAAT
>CALAJP010000202.1 GCA_937922815.1 uncultured Saprospiraceae bacterium | reverse complement strand
CTCTCTTCTTCATTGATTTCGAACCCTTTTAGAGGTTGGTCAGGCACAACTTCTTCAGTTACTAGGTCATAATCTCCATCGGCATAGATGGTCATTTGTACGGTATGCTTGTCTCTGAATGGTCTAGCCGCAGCTATATCTATGGGGTCAGTAATTTCTTCGTCACTAGTTACATAGCTAGTATTTTCAATAGTTTGTGTAATGGTAGCTAATTTACTGCTTGAATTACCTTCATGTGCTAAACTCTCATTATCATCTTTGTTGCACCCCCCCCCACATTGTAGATAGTGCTAGAATAAATAATGAAAATATTTTGGTTGTGTGTTTCATAAAAAAATAAGTTAATGAAAAAATAATTACGGCTTTATAACATCGTAATTACGATAGAAAGTTCCCTTAACATTTCTTTGATAATTACATTTGTTATGGTTGTAAGTATATTTCATTGATAATGAGTGGGTGCATAGACGGATATAATTATTTTTAATTTAACACAAATCCTATTGTTTTAATAGGGTTTGTGCTAGGTTATTACTTTAAATGAATGAGAGCAGTAGTATTTGAGATTAGCTCGGGTTTATAGCATAAGCTATGATTTTAGTCTATAAAAAAAATGAGTGTAAGTAAATTGCATATAACCTAAAAACCAATTACATTTGTAACGATATATTTATTAATCTTTTAAAATTAGTTTCAATGATATTATTCAATTTACATATAATGACGCATCTGAGAAGGCATTGTGGTGAATACTGAATCTTGAAAAGGTAATAATTATCGGAAAAGCGTCTAAAATTAATTTTTAGACGCTTTTTAGTTTTTATTCAAAAAAATTTCGATTGAAAAGTAAAAAACTGGAAAAATCTATCTCGCTGATTCTCTTAAAATTAATAAATTGATATTTTTTGAGCAGGTTAATTAGTGTAGTTTGTAGAGTGTAAATTACTGATTTACAATAATTTAAATTTATTTTTAGTTTGCTTTTTATAAAATTGTTTCTCATCTTTGCATCGTCAATAAATTATTCACTTATCAAAATTATAAAGTCATGTACAACGCTATTGTAATCAACAACATCGTGAGCGAACAAGGTTTGTTTAGCGATTTACTTCGACTTTCTTCACTTAAAAAATAATTAAAATGAAGAATAGAAAGTCCGAAGTAGTTAGAAAATGTTTCGGAAGTTTTATGTTCATTAATATTTCAATTCAATTAATAATCAAATCAATATTTCCGAATCATTTTAATTCAATTCTAAAATTGATGCTCAGTTGATGAGTATTGAATATATATTAAAATGGGAAGTAAAATTAAAGGTAGAGACCTAATCAAATTAGGTTTCCCTAAAACCAATGCCGTAAATATTACCATTGGACAAATAAATCATTATTTAAGAAAAGTAAAAAAGAGTAAAATATTAACCGAAGCCAAAGATGTTTTGGTAAATCCAGATGATTTTGTTGGTGACCCGATTTGGGGGAAAGTAGCAGAAAGTTTGACCAATCCAGTTGATGTCCAATTTCAAAAACTTAGAGATACGAGAGCACCATTCAGTATTTTTGGGGAGAATGAAATCGATGATCTGGCAAAACGTCAATTATATGATGCTTTGAAATTGCCCATTGCAGAAAAAGGAGCTTTGATGCCTGATGCTCATGGAGGTTATGGCTTGCCAATTGGAGGTGTTTTGGCTACCAAAAATGCAGTTATCCCTTACGGAGTAGGAGTCGATATTGGTTGTAGAATGTGTTTGAGTATTTATCCAATAAGTAGTTCTTTTTTCAAAGGAAGAACTCATCAATTGGAGAATCACCTTAAAAATCACACCAAATTTGGGATGCGGGAAACGCATGACAAAAAGCATGACCATGAGATTTTTGATAGAGTAGCATTTAGTGAAATTCCGATGTTGAGAAACTTAAGAAAAAAGGCGTATCAACAGTTGGGGACTTCAGGGGGTGGAAATCATTTTGTAGAATTTGGTGAAGTAATTATTACCAGGGAGGACAACGATTTTGGTTTGCCTATTGGAAATTACTTAGGCTTATTGTCGCATAGTGGCTCTCGTGGATTGGGTGCTAATATTGCAAAACATTACACACGATTGGCTCAGAAGCAATGTCCTTTACCTAACAATGTTCAGCATTTGGCTTGGTTGGATATGGATACTCACGATGGTCAAGAATATTGGTTGGCAATGAATTTAGCGGGTGATTATGCTAAGGCTTGTCACGATGACATTCACAAAAGAATGGCTAAGTTAATTGGTTCGAGACCAGCTGCCAAAATTGAAAATCATCATAATTTTGCTTGGAAGGAAATCCATAATGGACAAGAATTAATTGTGCATAGAAAAGGAGCTACTCCAGCAGCCAAAGGAGAATTGGGAGTAATCCCTGGTTCTATGACTGCTCCAGGTTTTATAGTGAGAGGTTTAGGTAATGAGGATAGTTTGCATTCTGCTTCACACGGAGCAGGTAGAGCTTTTTCGAGGTCAAAGTGTAAGCAAAGATTCACACAAAGTGAAATTAGAAAGTATCTACAAAAAGAAGGGGTAAGTCTGATTGGTGGTGGAATAGATGAAGCGCCAATGGCGTATAAAGACATCAACCGAGTAATGGCTAACCAAACCGATTTGGTAGAAGTGTTAGGAACGTTCAACCCCAAAATAGTCCGTATGGACAAAGGCTAATACAGCCTGGCTGCTGACCATTTGTTAGCAGCCAATTTTTAAAATTAAAATGAAATGAACAATAATAAAATAATTCAATTAACAGCAGGTCGAGGTCCAGTAGAATGTTCTTTGGTAGTGGCCAAAGTGCTAAAGATTTTCATTAAAGAACTTGTTGAATCAAATATT
>CALAJP010000201.1 GCA_937922815.1 uncultured Saprospiraceae bacterium | reverse complement strand
TTTCTTTTATAGTTCTATAAATATACTCTAAATTGTAACCTCCTACTTTCAAAAATGAATGATGGACAAAATGAAAAAATTGACTATTGGGCGATACTATTGCTAATCCTTTAATTTGGGTTGAATGAAACTGATATTTAATGTACTTAAATGACCACCCTAAGTTGTTAATATAGATATTACCATAAACAGTTCCTATGTCCCAGACCAAATTAATAAGGTTAGAATAACCTGAATAAGGAAATTCAAAATTATAAGCATTACATATATTATAACAGTTCTTTATTTTCCTTACTTGTTGTACATCTTCGTCCTCTATATCATAACTTACTAGCTCTTCTAGAATTTTTTCACCTTTTAATATTGAGTTTGAAATTTGACTTTTCAAAGAGGTATCAATTTCTGAAATTTCGATACTAAAACAGTGCGATTGTTTTATGTCATTAACAATTATATTCACTCCTGTTTCTTTGTAAGAATTAATATATTTTGCCATTCCATGCTGAGACAACCTCTTTACAGCTTCTTCCGATAAGAACAGTTCTTTAATATCTTCTTTTAGACTAAATAATGGATAACTATTTGTTTCTTTTAAGATTAACCTGTTTATGGTACCTATTCCTTTTTCCCTAAGTCCTGATTCATTCGTAAATCCTGCAAAAATTGTTTTCTTATAATCTATAATATTTTCAAATTTTATACTTTTTATATAAAAATACCCTTCTATAAAATTTAAATTATATTGCAGTTCTCCTTTCTCATTGAAATAATTAGGATAAACTTCAGCATCAATTATCATTACTGGGTGAATTTCAATATTATCGTAATCTTTATTTTGATAAATGATATCCAAGATCTGTTTTGAAATAACTTTAATTCCTTTTTCTCCTTTTTGGTAGTGATTTAATTGTCCACCACTCTTTATTAAAATCAACGGTTCATCAAAAAATTCTGTACGCTTACAATTATTAATTTTATTAAAAAAAGTATAATCAAAAACTTCCAGCTTTAGCTTATTAGTATTTTTGATAAAAGCATTTAAAATTTTAGTCATAATTTTGATTTTGACTGGATAGATTTAATACTTCAATTCGTTTTATTTTGGCTAGTTAAGTTTTAATGTCAATTTAAATTTGAGAATTTAAGAAAATAACTAAATCCTTTTTTTCTTTATAAAAACCTATTATGTAAAAACTCTGTTCAGAATGATAGTATTGTATTAGAATATAACCCAAATATTGATTAGCCCATATATGAAAAGCGTACTCTACCCCACGAAAATTAAGGTATGGTGAACTTATTAGGGTTTAAAATTGTCCAACGGAAGAATTTTTCGACCCATTGAAAATAAAGGTCAATATTACAACGCCATATTCTTCTTAATCCATCTCTAATTAAATCAATCCCCTTCCTAGCAAAACTATTTGCTTTATATCCGTGATTTTTTAAGGGTATAGCTTGAACCTTTTTATGGTGATACAAGCCCATATTAACTACTAAAGCATAAGCAATGCAAACCAAAGCTAGGAGTTTTTTTAGTTTCACAAAACACCTTAGGTGGGTATTTTCTAAGTTAAACCCACGCTTTTTTATATTTTGAAAAAACACTTCAATACGCCAACGTTTACGATAAAGTTCAGCTAAATAATTAAGGTGAGCGGTTCCAAATAAATATAAAATATCATCCTTCAACCGTTTAGCGTAAACATTGCCCCAAACTCCATCTACCATACAGTCTTTTACTTTTACCACTGTTCTATGTTCTAGCAACTGTTCAATTTTATATTTTTCGCTGTGTAGTGCATTATCAACGGTTGCTTTATGGTGCTTAGGTATTTGTACACAAAACAAAATACCTTGTTCTTTGAGGAATTTTAGCCATTTATGACCAATAAATTCCCTATCTCCTAAAAACAATCCAATACGCTTAATCCCTAATATTTTTATACATTTTTTCAATAGTTTGATTCTATCTTCCGTGTTAGAATTACCGCTCTTATTGTCTAACATTTCCCAATACAAAGGAATTGTTATATCTTGACAACGCACTACTATCATCAATATATTTACTTGACACTTACCAAAATCCCATTCCGTTCGGTCTATACACAACGTAACTTTCTTTTTTCGAGGAATAAACATACTAAGCAACAAAGCTACTTGTTCATAGTTTAAATTAACTTGTCGAAAAAAATCCTGAATACGTTTTTCATTTGATTGTGCCTTAACTTTGTCATTAAGCCCTTGTGATACTTCACAAAACTGAACCGAACGCAGCTTTATCATCCCTAGTATAAATAGAATCACGAAACGTTTTCTCGCTTTATTCAATACTATTGGGTATTTATCTAAAACTCTTGTAATTTTGTCGTTGCAATATTCTTGCATAAGGAAGCTTTTTTGATTTTTTGTTTTGCAACTCTAAAATCGGGCTTCCTTTCCTTTTTTCATAATCTTTTATTTTTTCGTGGGGTAGAGTATGAAAAGCGTTACATTTTTGCAAATGGATAAAAGTATCAACAGCCCTTTGGGAATTAAAAATTGCATAAAAATCATTAATAATACTTTCGTATTTTTTAATTATAAAACCTTTTGGTTTGCATTTTTTTACCACTTCATTTTTTACATTGATTAGAATTTCTTGATCTAACTTATTTGCAACTTCCTTTTTTATAAAAACCTTACCGTTATTTGAATTAAACTTAGGCGTTACTATAGGCTCAGCAAACTTAAAAGAAGATAACGGCATACAAAGGTTTTGTAATGCTTCTATGTTTTTTGTGAAATTTATTTTCTTTTCTTCATCGTCTAGGTTACATATCCTTTCAGAATAGGTTATTATTTCATGTTCCTCGTTTTTATTATATCTAAAAATATTTAAAAATCCTTCAATATAACCTTCTTCTGCAATCTGTACCTTTTCTCTTTCATGATTTCTAAAACTATAAAAAACTCGTTCCCAATTTTCTTTTCCTGTACTAGATATTAATAAGGGGTTATCAAGTTCACATGGATTATAAAAATAAATAAAATCTGAATTTTCATTTCCTATTCCAACAAAAATTTCACACCCATTATTGGCGGTGTATCAAATATAATGCTCT
>CALAJP010000200.1 GCA_937922815.1 uncultured Saprospiraceae bacterium | reverse complement strand
ATCACCTCCCAAAAATCCTCCAACAGGATCTGAAGCTCTTCCATATGCATTATTATTCGACGGGTTTCCGTCATTAAAACGATCCGTTAACATAAAATAGACCGTAGCATTATCCCATGTAAAATATGGGCTATCGCAATCAGTATTCTGACCGAAAGAAAACGTATTAAAAGTTGTGAGTAAAAGTGCGGTTAATAAGATTCGTAGTTTCATTTTCTCAGTATTTGCGTTTGAGTGATTAATTTAAGTTTATATGACTATTGGGTGAAAGTCATCCATTTCTGTTAGACATTATTGGCGTTAAAACTTATATGTACACAAAGCTCCATATTCGTAATTAAAAGAAACTTTATGCTAAAAATTCGAAATTTATAATGCCTTAACTATACTATAGTTAGCGAAAATATTGTATTACAAAATTAATAGTAAAATAAACGCTGTACTATTCATTTTTTAGCCTATAAGTCTCAATTTTTGAATAAAAACACCTTTTTCTGAACAAAAATTCTATACAAACCACTAATGCCAAAACAATGTTTTGATATTAGTTACTAGTTTGAAATTAAATCTCAAAAAACGCAATAACAATACGATGATAAAAAAGAATGAATATAAAAGTAGATAGGAAAAAAAAGAGTCAAGATAAAGCTATCTTGACTCCACTTATGATAAACGGTTTATGGGATGCGAATTTGTAAAGGATATTTAAAAATATCGTGGAGTTGTTAATTTATCTACACGACTATTAAAATCATACCCTGTAAACACTTCAAAAGAACCGATTTGTTGTGGTTCGAATGAAGTAAAGAAATAATCGAAGGCGAAGCCAAACTTAGGGCCATTTTTCAATTTATAGGCAATCCATAAGTTTGCTGAAGTTAATTTGGGTTCTTCAAAGTTTAAAATATCATTGGGTTGGGTTCTAAATGAAGTTCCTAACCAAAAGGTATGATTTAATATTAAACTTAGGTTCAAATCTACTTGATCGGGGCTTCCGTCATAGATTAACTCCTCTCCTTCTTTAAAAAATTTCTCAAATAAACTTACTGACTTATACAGTAAGTTAGGTTCAAATACCAAACCTGAATTATTTATAGCGAATTGTGTGCCAATTATTCCATACATATGCCTATTCTGATAAGCTGTAATTATATTTTCTGAATTGTTAACTATTTTGTTCTGAATCATATTCGGAATGGCAAACCCCAAATAAAATTTCTTTGAATCATAATAAACCCCTGTTCCTACATTAAATAGCCAATTGTTGACCACTAAATCTTGATAAACTAAGTCGGTATTAGAAGGGTCTCGAAAAGCTAAATTTGACCAATTTCCTCTTACGTTTGAAAAACTAGGCTGTATAGCAATTGATAAATGACCTTTTCCTAACGGTAAACCATAGGCATATGGAACATTAATGATTGTCTTGGCACTAGACCCTATTTTATCATTAACTACCGTAAGCCCAATTGTTGCCTTTTGATTTTGAATAGGAGAGGTAATTTTCAAAAATTGTGTTTCAGGAGCACCATCTATACCTAACCATTGAGAGCGATGTAAAACCCCAACATTTAATGTTTTATTAGCATATATACTGGCAGGGTTATAAACCTCTTTGGTAAACATATATTGTGTAAACATAGGTTCTTGCTGAGATATTGCTTGTTGGCAATAACACAAAAAGGTATAAAAGGTAAATATTTTTAATAGTTGTGACATCATAGCTTTGTAATAATCCAAAACCGTGCCTAGCTATTACTACTTTTTAATTTTATAAAAAATACCTTTTTGCTGCATTTTGTAAACTTATATTTAATAAAATATACGTTACAAAAAAAGAGGTCTGCAAATAAATTTGCAGACCTTCTATACTCATTTACTATTCCTAAATACACATAAAGTGTTATCTTAAAATCTGAACCCATCCAGTTCTTTGTTCTCCATCAACAGTAATGTGATAGAAATAAGTACCATCAGGTAGGTTTTTATTTTCATAGCAACCATTCCAGAAAATTGTTTCGTTATCATAACCTTTAGCATCATAAACGGTATTTCCCCATCTGTTATAGATTTTCACTGTATTGTTAGGGAAGTTTTCTATACCTCTGATAAAGAATTTGTCATTTTCTTCGTCACCGTTAGGGCTAAAGCCATTAAATACTGTAAATAATTGACAATCAATTTCTATGTATACCATAGCTGAATCCATACCTGCATCCGTTGAGATTTGATACATCAACGAATCTGTTTCACCACAATAATCTGTGTTAGGTGTATAAACTATATTACTATTGTCAATAACTCTTACTTGTCCGTTTGTTGGAGGAGTAACAAGAATTAAAGCAGTTGATGGTAAACCATACAAACTATCATTTTCTGCTACAAATACTTCAACAGGTTGGTTAAGTTGAGTTATAACTGAGTCGTTGAATGCTTTAGGAGGCGTTTGTGCGTCCATATCTTCAATAACTCTAAATACAATTGTTGTACTATCGCATAATCCATTAGGATCACAAGAAACAAAACAAAGTGTATCTGATCCCACTTCTAAACCAGAAGCTGTAATACAGAAGCTATCCTCATCAACAGTAAAGTCAATATTATCGGTTGCATTATCACATTCTTCAAATGCATCACTAATACCAAAGAATAATTCATCCGTAGGAATACAGTAAGTCGTATCGTTTCCTACTTCGAACTCTATCTCCACAGTATCACGCGATGGGTTAACAGCATCAATAATCAATACAATAGTGTCTTTGTTTCCATCTACATCCGTGGCAACTAAACATGCCGTATCCATTGCTACTACTGGGCTTGTATAAGAGATACAGTTTACTTCATTTGCATCAACAATCGTAAAGCTGATATCTGTAGACTGATCTTCGCAGATATTCTCTATGGTATCAATAGAAGCAGACAAGTCGTCAAATTGAACACAAGTAGTGTCTGTAAAGTGAACTACTATTGTTTCACGTATTGTATCCGCCCCAATAACTGGTTGAGGGAATACGGTAAATACATATTTCAAACTATCACATCCTTCTGCGTTACATACTTTAATACATAATGTGTCTTTACCTACTTCTAATCCTGTAACATCAATACAACCTGAAGTTAAATCCGATGTAAATGAAACAATAGTGTCATCATCACATTCGTTTCTGATTTCAGTAAGACTATCTCTATTTCCTGTATTAATACAGTAGTTTCTAGTTTGTCCTACATAGAGTTCAGAGAATCTTATTTCCTCCGTAGAAGGGTTTTCAACTCTACATGAAACTATTGTTTCGAAAGAAGTAGAACATTCATCTATGTTACTAGTGATAGTTACATTATGAGAACCTTCTGCTAATTGAATTGCTGCTTGTGCAACATTCAAGGTACTTGGTCTCAATACAATATCATTGTTTCCAGTTATAATGTTTTCGTACTGTCCATCAACATTATAAGTCGTTAACGTGTTTCCTTCAATAAACCAGTTCCCTTGAGCGTCTAGTGCATTGAAAATGGCAATTAATTCGCTAATTGAATTTACATCCACATTATCCTGTGATTGTTGGTTCAAGTTCAAGCTTTCAATTGTCAAATTATCAAAATCACCTAATTGACTAATGTCGTAAACAATCGCTAATTTAGAACAAGTAGTAATTTCTCCTGTATAAGCTTCTCCATTATCCTCTATCGTATAATTGTCAATATGCGTTAAAGGAATATTTAAACAAACATCCTGAGTTGTAGATTCTTCACAATTTAACTCGTATTCTGCATCCGCATCTGTTACCAATGCATCACAAGATTCAATTACACTAATATTGATTTGTGTATAAACACAGTTGATAGTTCCATTATTAAGACAGTATTTAACACAGTCCGTAATCAAAGACCCTTCGTTTGCTTCTGTAGGAATAAGAATTACAACACAACTATCTTCTATTCTATTAATTGAAGTAGAGTCACAATTTGTCAATGGATTAGTAGCTAAATCATCGAAACAAATTTTAACTGAATCTCCTGCTATTCCGTAAACATTAAGTGTATCAAACTGATCCATTGGAGTTGTTACTCCACAGTTAGAATCATCATTCGTGATAACAACATCAACTGAATCAATGCAGTTTTCTTTAGACACATCTGTTAATATTACAAGGTAAGTACCCGCGGTTAAATCATTTCTAGACTGTAATTCACTACCATCTTCCCACTGATAAGTATATCCAGCAGCTAATGTAGCTACACCTTGTCCCATGCCACATGAATCAGCTTTAGTTTCTACTGCTTTGGAAATATTACATATATTATTGTTAGAACAACCTGTATCATCTGTGCCAACTACTATTTCTTGCTCGTAAGTACATTCACCAAAAGTAGCTTTAACTGAATAAGTACCTGCGGCTAAGTCTGTTCTTGCAAAATCCGTATTTCCATCAGACCATAAGTATTGATAATTTGTAGGACTCAATGCAACCATTCCTGTTGCTAAGTTACAAGTATCTAATGCTTTTATGGTAGCAACAAAGTCATTACTACAAGTGTTTCCACAATTCGAATCATCATTAGTAATGATTATATTTTGCTTGTATGTACAGTCATCTTTTGTTGCAGTAATTTCATATGTACCCGCGGACAAACCGTTTCTACGGAATCCAACATATCCATCTGACCAAGAATACCTATATGTAGATGGAGATAATTCGACAAATCCCATTCCTCTGTCACATACATCATCTTGTTTTGTTTCAACTTTAAAGTTATTCGTACAGTTAGGGTTATTATTACAATCCTCAGTTTCTACGTTATAAATAACAACTTCTAAGTCTTTAACACATTCTCCTAATTTCGCAACCACATTATAAGTACCAGTAGATAGTTCAGTTCTTGAATTACTAACGGTTCCATCTTCCCAAGTGAATGTCGCTGAGCTAGGAGATAAAGTAGCAATCCCTTTTCCTAAACTACAAGTATCTGATTTAACAAATGCAACACTTGGTTGGAAATCGCTACAAGTCGTATTACAATTTTCAGTACTTGCACTTATTATTACCGTTGTTTGGTATTGACAAGTGTCTTCAGTAACTGTTACAAGGTAACTTCCTTCAGCCAATCCATTTCTTGTGTTCCCTGTATATCCATCTTCCCATTCGTAAGTAAAATTAGAAGGTTTCAATTCAGCCGTACCGTTTGATTGGTTACAGAAGTCTGGTGTAGCATTAAATACAGCTATCGTATTAATACATTCAGTTTCACAATCAAGATTTACATTATCAACAGTAACTGTAAACGTAGAATCGCAACCTGTTTTAGGGTCAACAGCTCTCACTGTGTATTCACCACATTTAATGTTATCTCTCCAGAAATCAACAATTCCGTCACTCCAATAATAATGGTATGTAGATGGAAGAATTTCTACAAATCCATTTCCAGTACAACAAGTATCAGGAGTATTGATAACCACATCAAATTCAAATTCATCACAATCGCAATTTTCGTTTACATTTCCGATAGTAATTTCTTTTGTACCTATTTGACATTCATCAAGTGTAACAACAACTGTATATTTTCCAGCTTTTAAATTAGTTCTAATGGCACCAGTAGTACCGTCATTCCAATCATACGTAAATCTATCAGCAGGAGATAATTCTATAGAACCTTGTTGGTTTCCACAAACTTCACTTTCAATTTTAGTAACTGTGAAAGTTTCATTAGTACAACATCTGCTATCATTTACAATAATTACTTCTCTTTTTCCTACTTGACAATCTCTGTATGTAGCAGTAACTACATAAGTTCCGGCAGAAAGATTGGTTCTTAATGCTCCTGTAACACCATCATTCCATGTGTAAGTATATTTGTCAGCAGGACTAACCGTAATTGAACCATTAGCTTCACCACATTTTTCATGCTCAGTATTAGCTATTTCAAAAGATTCGTCTTTACAACAATCTTCTTCCGTTGCTAAAACAGTCACTTGTATACTTTTTTCGCAATCTTCAGATTCAATAACTAAAACATCATAGACGCCTGCGGCTAAACCAGTCTGTTCATTACCTGTACCTATGCCATTACTCCATTCGTAAGTGTATGTATCTGGTAATAAAACCACATGTCCATTCGTCTTGCCACAATTATCTGGTGTGTTTTTATCTACTGAAACATTGATTTCACATTTTTTACATTCTTCCACTACAACTTCTACATTCAATGTATCAACACATTTTGTAGTTCCTTCAATTATAGTAACTTGATATATTCCCGCATCAGAAATAGCCGCATTTGGAATACTAACTGCTGACTCAATAGTCGCAAAACTATTTGGTCCTCTCCATATATATTCTTGGCCATTCGATGCTGAAAATTCAATCGTTTCTCCTTCACAAACAACTACTTTGTTTGTACTTACTTGCCCTACAAACTCAGGAAGTATATCTATTGAAATTGATGTTTTATCAACACAGCCATTAGTTCCTGTTAGTGTTAAATAGTAAGTGTAAGAACCTGATGCTAAATGATTATCAATAGTTGGGTTCTGTTCGTTAGAAACAACATTTCCTTCTTGGTCTTTCCATTCGAAACTACCTACTCCTGTTCCATATAATTTTATGGCATCGTATTTGCATATAGGTGTATTAGAGGTTGCTGTTACCGAAGGTAATTCATTCACAACTATAATAATTGAATCTGTTCCACTACATCCGTCAACATCATAGTTTAGAATATATTTACCTGCATTACCAATATTACTATCATCAATTATAAATACTCTATTAGAAGAAGTAAAGTTATTAGGACCTGTCCATGAATAAGAACTAGCTCCTTGCGATGCTTCAACAGAAATTGATTCGCCTTCACATACTGGAGAATTGCTCGTTGCTGTAATGTCGATAGACTCTATTACTTCGATTTGAGTACTTAATTCTTTAGAACAATTTCCATTAGAATATACTAATTTATACTCCCCTGCATTCTGTACCGTAGCGTTAGTAATTGTAATAACTCTATTGTTTGAAACAAAGCTATTTGGTCCAGTCCATGAATAACTACTAGCACCTTCTGATGCTTCAATAATTAACGTTTCACCTTCACATACTGGAGAACCTGATTTAATTGTAATCGAAGCGATATCATTAACTACGATTTCTGCAGTAGCTTCATTAATACAACCATTCTCGTTAGTTATTTTAACCGTATAAGTTCCTTCGTCACTACTAGAAGCATTATCTATGGTAATAATTCTATCAGATGAAGTAAATCCATTTGGTCCTTCCCAGCTAACATTTCCTGTATTAGAAATTGCCTCTAATCTAATTTGTTCGCCGATACAAACATTTCTCTCTCCTTCGATTGAAATATGTGGTAAAGCATTAATTATTGGGTTGATTTTCGCAGTTCCTATACAACCATTCGTTGAATATGTCAAAGTAAATTCTCCACTAAAATCACTTCCTACATTATCCAACCTTACAACTCTATCTGTGGAGTTAAAACCATTTGGTCCTGTCCATGAATAAGAATCGGCTCCTGATTCTGCTGTTAAAATCAAATCTTGCCCTTCACATATTGGGCCATTACTGCTCACACTAACAATCGGTGCTTGTTGAACCACTACTTCAACCTCTTCCGTATGTTTACAACCATTATTACTTTCGTATTCTAGTGTATAAGTTCCTGAAACATTAGCTTCAGCATTTTCGATATTTAAAATTCGTGCTGTTGTGCTAAATCCATTTGGTCCACTCCATGAATAAGAATTAGCTCCTGATTCTGCTGTTATAATCAAATCTTCTCCTTCACAAATATTCGTTTCTCCTGTAATCGATAGATCTAATTTCTCATTAATAACAACTTCTACAGCTTTGGTAACTTCACAATTAATTCCATTTCTATAAGTCGCACTATAAGTACCTTCTAACAATTGTGTAGCATTTGCAATTTGAGGGTTTTGTTCATCAGAACTAAAACCGTTAGGTCCTGTCCACGAATAAGTTCCTATACCTCCTTGAGCGAATAGTTTTATCGTATCTCCTTCACAAATTGGGGCATTGCTACTAACATTCAATGATGGTTGTTGACTAATATTTACCTCTATTGTTTTACTTACTTTACAACCTAATTCACTCGTAAATGTCACTGTATAGGTTCCACTTGACAAAGCATTAGCGTTTACGATTTCTGGATTTTGCTCATTAGATCTATACCCGCTTGATGCTACCCAAGTATAAGTACCAGCTTGACCTCCGTCTGCCGTTAATCTTACCGTCTCTCCCTCACAAATAGGAGTATTCGTCCCTGCTGTCAAGTTCGGATTTGGTACTACTTCTACCTCTACTGTTCTTGTTCCTGTACAACCATTTACTCCTACATATGTCAATGTGTATGTTCCTGCATTTGATGCATTCGCATTATTTATCGTTACTATACGATCGGTTGTTCTAAAACCATTTGGCCCTACCCATTCGTAACTGCTTGCTCCCTCACCTGCTGAGAATGTCAAATTCTCGCCCGCACATAATCTTGTCGTATTGCTCACTGTTATTTCTGGTACTCCGTTTACAGCTACTTCTACTGTTTGTGTAGCTCTACAACCTGATCCATTCGTATATTCAACTGTATAGATTCCTGACATTAATTCGCTTGCATTAGCTATCTCTGGATTTTGAACATCTGATGTAAATCCGTTTGGTCCACTCCATGAGTAAGTTCCTGCTCCTCCATTTGCCATCAAATTAATTGTCTCTCCTTCACATACTGGGCTATTGCTGCTTGCACTTAAACTTGGTGTTGGTAATACTTCT